>JASMMN010000106.1 GCA_030748155.1 Phycisphaerales bacterium | reverse complement strand
TGGGGCGAATTCCGGGGGCGGGGGTGAGGCGAATTCCGGGGGTGGGGCGAAGTTTGAGCATTGGTGGGGGGGCATCAAACAGTCGGTTCAGCGTCATGATGGCCGGGGGGTGCGTTGTAGCGGCTCTGAGTATGCCGTCTGCGTCACGGCGGGCCACGCAGATCTGCACCTCACCGCTCACGGGTCGGGCGACCATCGCGTGCAGCGTCTTGAATCTCTGGTGATCGGCGGCGACTCGGCGGATGGCCTCCCATGCGGTATCACAGGTGACGGTGGAGTCGGAATCGGCGTCGCCGCAGATGCGAGCAATCTTCGCGTATCGACGGTGGGAGTCGCTTCTCGGCAGGACTGAAGCGGTGGTGTCGCCGGTGATGTAGTGGTTCGTTGTGATGGCAAGGTCTTCTGCCGCATCATTCCGCCCGTGACCTTCCGCATCGAGTCGATACACGCGAGCAGCCTCTTCGCCAGTGGCGGGCCGCACGATCCGGATCATGTAGGACTGGGGGAAGGGACCTTGGGTTGCGAGTTCTTCTTCGGCGATCGAGAAGGCATCGTCCGCGGCGGCGCGTTCCAAGATGTCGCGGATGGCGAACATCACGGGTCGCTCCGGTTCGAGTACGGACATCATGTCATCACCATCGCCATCGTGCAGGAACCCGCAGACGCCGTCCTCGTTGATGCCCGTCATGCAGCCGAGCAATCCAACCGGCGTGATGCAGGCCGTTGCCTTGCCCTCGGCGGGGTGCCGCACCAGAAGGATCTGTGACTCGACCCAGTGTGGTGACAAGACGGCAAGGTCCAGCGTGCGGGCGGTGATGACTTCGCCGTCTTTGGTCCGCTTACCCCAGGCCGAGAAGCCACTGCAGCCGACAGCCCGGAACATGTCGTAGCCGTTCCAGACGAGCAGGTCGGTTTCATCCACACAGCGATCGAGACCCGGGATCTGCATGGACTGCGTGCCCATGCGGTCCTGCATGCCGCGGTACACCGCTGCGAGTTCTGTCTGCTGGGCATCCGTCAGGTTGATCATCGGCGTCCAGGACCGCATGAAGTCGGCAATGCCGACCGCGGCCGAGGGCAATTGCTCGAACAGTTCCTGAAGTCCAATGACGAAGTCCTCGCCCACGAGCCACCCGTGGGCATAGCCCATTTGATCGGGTGTGCCGAAGACATGCACGACGCGGACACCGTCGGTGTGTTCGATGCGACCGTGGACTGGTTCGGGATTCGGTGGCCCGGTCGGGGTCGGGATGGTCAGTGCCGCAGATGCGAGCAACGCAAGGATGGACATGGCGACCAAGAATACCCGCATTCCATGAAGAGACATTGCCAGCGGGTTCCCTCGCGAGTTTTTGTACGTTTACCATGCTCTCATGCAGACCGCATTGCGACTACAGCCGTTTGGAGAGTCCGTCTTTGCAACATGGAGTCGTCTGGCACTCGAGCATGGTGCGGTCAATCTCGGGCAGGGGTTTCCTGACTTCGACGGCCCGTTGGAGATCATCGAGGCGGCGCATCGCGCCATGCGAGACGGGCAGAACCAGTATGCGCCGATGGCGGGGGTACCGAAGCTCACCAATGCCATCGCCGCAGACCTGCTCGTCAGCAGTGGGCTTGCCGTTGATCCTGCCAGCGAGATTACCGTTACTGCTGGGTGCACCGAAGCGATCGCCGCGACGATGCTCGGGCTGTTGAACCCCGGCGACGAAGTGATCGTATTCGAGCCGTTCTATGACTCGTACCCGGCCACGATTGCGATGGCCGGCGGCGTCATGAAGACGGTGACGACGCGGCCGCCGGACTTCGGCATCGATCTTGATGCGGTTCGGGCGGCAATTTCCCCGCTGACGCGAGCCATCCTGCTCAACACACCGCACAATCCGACTGGACACGTGGCAAACCAGGATGAACTCGAGGGGCTTGCGGCGATCTGCATGGAGCACGATCTCATTGCGATTACCGACGAGGTCTACGATCGCATCGTCTTCAGCGGCAAGCACGTGCCGCTTGCGACGATCGACGGCATGTGGCCGCGGACGATCACGTTGCGATCCATGGCGAAGACCTTCTCGATGACGGGCTGGAAGATCGGTTGGGCCATCGCGCCCCCGGAGTTGACCGCGGGCGTTCGCGCATCGCATCAGTTTCAGATCTACTCGGTCGCGTCACCGCTGCAACACGGGGCCGCAGCGGCGCTCGGACTCGGCGACGACTACTACGCGTCGCTTGGCAGCGACTACATGGACCGGCGGAACCTGCTGTGTGATGCGTTGGAGGCTGCGGGGTTCGGCGTATGTCGTCCGGACGGCACCTACTTCGTCATGTGTGACCACACGCCGTTTGGCTATTCCGACGCAGAGTCGTTTTGCATGCATCTGGTGAAGGATGTTGGTGTTGCGGCGATTCCACCGGGATCGTTCTACGTCAATCCCGAGGACGGGAAGCGGTTGGTGCGATTTGCGTTCTGCAAGACCATGCCGGTCTTGGAGGAGGCGATTACGAGGTTGGGGTGTTTGTCGTAGATGCGGGGGGGCGATGCGTCTGCGATCGTCCGGTAAGGCATATCAGGAACGCAACGGCCGATGCGACGGTCATCCGCCAGGGAAATGCCGGTGGTTTGATCTCATCGTCCATCCACAGCCCCCACACCGTCGGTTCAATTGCAACGACCACGAGCAATCCAGCAATCAGTGCGGCGGCTGCGGAAGCAGGAGATCCACGATTGGTCAGCAGTCCTGTTGCGAACACGCCGAGCAGACCTGCGTACGCGAACACCATGACGCCGAGGGCAAAGTCGATCAGGGTTTGCCCTGATGCGGACTGCCAGAACGCGGCGGCGATGGCGAAGCACGCGAGCAGCACGGCCCAAACTGCGATGATGCCACGGGTGAGGCGAGTTTCCTCGTCGGCGGCGCGTTGTGGAAGGCCGCGTCGAGCCCGCAGCGGGCGAAGCCAGTCGGCGACCGTCGAGGACGCGAGCGCATTGAGGACGCTGTCGAGGCTGCTCATGGCGGCTGCAAAGAGGCCGGCAACCATCAGCCCGCGAAGTCCCATCGGCATGTCTCGCAGGATGAACCGAAGGAACACGGCTCGGTCGCTCTGTTCAGGCAGGTCGGGAAGGATCGGTCCGTGCACCTGCTCTTCCACCCACAACAGCAGTCCCACGACGAGGAAGAGCAGCACCACCGGCCAGCCGATCAGGTTCGACAGGATGACCGCCCAAGTCGCTTTGCCGGGAGTGCGGCAGGTGAGCATTCGCTGCGTGAGATCCTGATCGGTACCGAATGCGGCGACCATGAAGAGTGTGAACCCGATGAGCGAAGCCCACGCGGTATACGGCTTCGCGTGGTCGACTGACCAGTCAACGACCCTGAGTTTGTCGCCGCCATCGGCTGTGGTCAGCAAATCAGCGATGTCTCCGATGGGCAGATCAATGCGATTCAGCAGCACGAACACGGCAAGGGTTACCGTTCCGACGACGACACAGGCTTGCAGCACATCGGTCCAGATCACGGCTCGAATGCCGCCGAGCATGGTGTAGGCGGCAGCAGCGACCGTCACGAGCAGGATCGCCGCCACCAGCGGCCACCCCTCCGCCGACCCGAACGCGATGAGTGCAAACGGGATCGCGGTGATGAACAGCCTCGCGCCACTTGCAAGCAGTCGCCCGAACATGAACATCCCGCTTGCAGCCCCCTGCGTTCCGATACTGAATCGCTTCCCGAGGTATCCATAGATACTCGGCGTACCCGCCGCATAGAAGGCGGGCAGGAAGAGAAAGCCAACGATGAGAACGGCGATCAAGCCGCCGACGTTGCTTGCGAGATAGGTCAGGTCACCCCGGTAGGACTGTTGCGGTCCGCCGACAAAGGTGGCTGCCGAGAGAGCCGTCGCCAGTACCGAAACAGCAACCGCCCACGGGGGCATTGAGCGACCAGCGAGAAAGAAGTCATCGCCGTGTTCCTTCCGCTTGCCAGCCCATACACCGATCCACAGGACGATCGCCATGTAGACCGACAGGACGGTCCAGTCGATGATCGAGAACATCGCTCGAAGGCTAGCAGAGTTCTACTTTTGCTTGACCGGGATCGGATGGTTCGTGCGGATCTGGAATCCAATGTCTTCGAGGATGACTTTGACCGGCTTGTCAATTGTCACTGCCACGGGACCGCTCGGTATGGCCTGCGTCGCCGCGGCCAGTGCCGAGAAGGTCAGCAGACCTCCGAGCAGAAGAATCCAGCGGCTTTGGTGGCGTACGGTGCGTTCGAGGGCTTCGATTCGATGGGTGTCTTGCATATGAGACTCCTTGGGCAACCTTGTACACCGGTTGGCTTGGCAGGGGGGTCGAATCCGGCTACACTCCGCGATTCCAGCCCACCCAAGGGCGTTTCTCTTGTAGGAGTTCTCTCGTGTACGCCATCGTCGAAGACAGTGGAACCCAGATCAAACTCACCCCCGGTGCTGTCCTGGATGTGGACCTGCGTCAGGATGAGGCGGCCGAGGGCAGCACGATCACCTTTGACCGCGTGTTGGCTCTCAAGGGTGAGGGCGATGATCCGGCGAAGGTCGGCACGCCTTATCTCGATGGCGCGTCTGTGACCGCCGAAGTCATCGGTGAGATCAAGGGTGACAAGATCGATGTCATCAAGTTCAAGCGGCGGAAGAACTATCGTCGCAAGGCTGGCCATCGCCAGCGGCTGCTGCGGATTCGGGTTGGCGACATCCTCGCCAAGAAGAAGGCTCCTGCCAAGAAGAAGGCTCCTGCAAAGAAGAAGACTTCTGCCAAGAAGAAAACGCCAGCTGCTTCCAAGGAGTGAACTTCAACTCTTCGAGGCCCGCCGATATCGACGGGCCTGTTTCATATTGGAAGCGTGAGGGAACCGAACTGAGCAGGCGGTATCAATGCAAGGCGATCACGTCTGCCAAGGGTGAATCACACGCCCTTCAATTCCCGTCCCCCGATTCCCGATTCGTCCACAGTTGGATCGCGTTTTTGTACGTAGATCGTTCGTCCAAGAGCGTTGGTCACGAATTGATCGATGCCATCTGCGAGGCGGTGCCCCGCCATGTCATCGCAGGTGCCGGTGAAGACTGCGGAGAGGGTGGCTGGGGAGAGCAGGTCTACGAAGCCGTCGGTTGATTCGGCCAAGACGAGTCCCGAGGGCTCGACTCGCAAAGACATTTCGCCATCCTCGTGTCCGCCGATCGGATAGCCGAAGCCACCACCTTCATACACGCCGACTTCGTCATTCGAGATCACGATGTATCGAAGTGACAGATTCGTCGCGGCGGGATCAATGGGTGTTTCGCCGGCTCGCGGCGGGAAAAGCATCTCTATGTGCAGGATCTGCCCGTTCTGGATATCACCGTTCTCAACTTGCTTGTAAGAGAGATCCGTCATCCAAAGTGACGTATGGACAAATGGGTCGCTTGTGCAAACGGCAGTCGTGATGTCCATGCTCATACGCCCGCCATTGCCACCAACCTTCGCCACGTTCACGGATGGCACGAAGTCGCCCATCCAGTGACGGGCGTGATCGATATAGGCGCAGGAACTCATGCAGAAGATGCCGATCAGCAAACTCAGGCGTGAGAGGTATGCCATGGTGCTGATTCTAGGGTGGAGACGGATACCATGCGTCCATGAGTTGCGAGCAACCGAATCAGCCACGGGCGGCATGGTCTGCCGAAGACCTGCGGGGGAATCCCCATGCGGCACTTGACAAGGCCCATCGTGTGGAGTCGATGTTCGCCAGCATTGCTGGCCGCTATGACCTCAACAACCGCGTGCACTCGTTCTGGCAAGATCAGGCGTGGCGGCGACGTGCGGCGATGCTGGCTCGAATCGGTCCGGAGGATGATGTGTTGGACATGGCGTGCGGCACCGGTGATTTGTCCGAGATGCTGGCCCGATGTCGCCCCAGATCGGTGCTCGGCATGGACTTTACGGAGGCGATGCTTGAGATTGCTCAACGGAAGATCGGGCGGAAGGCTCGCAGCAACGGGGTACCCACGCCGACCTTTCGATGGGGCGATGCGATGGAAATCGATCTACCGGACGGATCGATGGACGTCGTCACGATCGCATTTGGACTTCGAAATATCAGCAGTCCGCAGGCCGCGGTGGGGGAGTTTGCCCGCATCCTTCGCCCGGGCGGTCGTCTGGTGGTTCTGGAGTTCAGCACCCCCCGAAATCCGATAGTGCGACTGCTCAACGCGGTCTACACGCAGTACATCATGCCGGTGACGGCGACGCTGCTCTCAGGCGATCGTTCAGGCGCGTATCGCTATTTGCCACGGTCGGTCAGCACGTTTGCCGATCCTGCCGCACTTGCCGAGATGATCGCAGCGGGGGGGTTGACGGTACAGCAACAGGTTCGGCAGTCACTGGGCATCTGTACGATTACGGTGGCCACTCGCTGAGCGATGGGCAGGAGCCTGCTGCTCGCATCTGCGGCGGCGACACCGTCTCTTCTGAAGCAAGAGAAGAGTTCAGCACGGCTGCTCACGTCGAACCGACCTGCGTTCCGGGTTTCAGGGGGATCCGTATCCGATGCGAAACACCGTCCGGCGTATGGTTTAACGAAACATCGCCGCGTAGTTCGCCCTCGATGAGTCCCCGGATAAGCGTCGTCCCCGTGCCGGCGGCGGCAGTGGGGTTCGGTGAGGGGCCACCAGTCTCGCGCCAGTTGATGACGATGATCTCGCCTTCTGCGGCCTCGCCGATATCCCACTGCACCTGGAGCCATCCTGCCCCGGAGCCGAGGCTGCCGTGTTCCAGGGCGTTGGCGAACATCTCCTGCAACACCATCGCCAGAGGTGTCGCTTGGGCAGCACCGACATCGATGTCGGGACCGATCAACTTGATCCGCTCGCCAAGTTCCAGTGGCTGCAACCGCTCAAGCAGGTCGAGCAGTGCCACGGGGGACCAGTTGCGTTCTGAAAGCATCCCGTGCACAGCGGCCATGGCCTCGATGCGACGCTCAATGCGTTTGGCGAATTCGGACACGGTCGATTCCTGAGTTCGGGAAATCGAGACCAGAGCCGTCAGAGAGGCGAGATTGTTTCGAATACGGTGGTTGAGTTCTCGCAGCATCAGACCTTGGAGAGAGTTCGTCCGTTGAAGTTCTTCGCCGATACGCTCGTTCTGGTCTCGTTCGCTCTGCATTCTGGCGCCAATCCGCTCAAGAGATCGAGTGAGTGCTTCGAAATCGCCAGGGACCGCTCCTGCCACGGATGAGTCGATCTTTCCGTCGGCAAGCCGGGCAGCCTGTTGTTCCAACTGCCTGATTGGTCGACCGACAAGTCGCCCGATGACCACGACCAGGAAGATGCTCATCAGCAGGAACACGGTTCCGAGGCTGATCAGAGCGCCCAGGGTGCTCCAGAGTCGGTCCCGACTTGCCGCGTCAGTCGCAATCCCCACGACCAATTCACGACCATCCTGTCCGACTACGCGTGTCAGGGTGCTGGCTTCTGCATCGCTCGAAGGCGGATTGTCGGGAGAGGCAAGTTCAAGCACCGCGATTTGCGGGCTCGCGGTACGCATTGTTCTGAGTTTCCCGCGAACTTCGATCGGGTCTTCGATCCCCGAGATCACTGAAAGTGCGACGCTGCCAAGTTGTTCGGCTTTCTGCAGTTCCTGCGCATGCAGGCGGTGCTCACCGACTCGCCACAGGAGCAAGGCCGCCAGCAGCACCACGAAGACCAGCCAGATCAGTGTCGCACTGAGAATGCCGACCTGCATGGCTCCTCCGGCAGGAGGTGCTGGCGGCGGCGGCTCGGCGTGTCCATGCTCCGGTGGCATGCCGGAAGCCTACCCCCTGAGCGCGAGGAAGCCAGAGTTTGACATAAGAGTCATTATCGGCAAACCAAAGGGGGGGTTTCGCAAATGACCGATTCCAGTCGATGGACCGCCTCGGCCGCCGTTGCGGCCTGCAGGTGCGTTCGAATCGCGGTCCGCATGGCTGCTTGATCTGGAATTGGGTTCCTTGGCGAGCGTCCGATGCAGCCCGCTGGAACCAGTTCGGGGTAACTCAGCCTTTCAGGCAGCCAGGGCAAGCAGCCTGCAAGCAAGGCCTCGCACACGGCGATGCCGAAGAACTCATGGGTGGCTGTGGACAGTACCCAGTCGGCTACACGCAGCCACGACTCGTACTCACGGCGGGCGGCATGCCCGGCGTGCACCACGCGATCTCCGGCCGACTCAAGCAGTTGTTCAAGAGCTGCGGGTCGATGATCGAACTGCTGGCCGAGCAGGATCCAGCCGATCCGATCGGCCTCCCCCTGCGCTTGCTCGATGGTGAGCAGTTCGCCCGGTCCCTTGTCGTGCTCCCAGCGATGTGGCCATACCACCAGCGTGAGGCCCCGCTCCTTGGCCTCGGATGCCTTATGTAAAACTCTCGCATCATCGACAGCCGGCACTTCGACCGGCGGCCAGAGCACTTCCGAACGCTCAAGGATGTCTGCAAGCACCTCCCGGGCAACGGCTCCCTTGGCTGCCCGAAGCATCTCGCTGCTGCCACCCATGAATGAATCCAGGTTCCACTGGCTGTTCCAGAGGATGCGATCCGCCGCGAGCATTGACGTGATGTTGGTTGCGATGGCGTGCGCATCCCGCTCATCCCCTCTCCCGGGGGCGGCCGGGTAGGCGGCTTGATTCTCGTGCATGTACAGGATGCGAGGCATGCCCGCCAGTTTTTGCGGCAGCAACGCAACCAGTTCTGCCAGCGACACCAGCGAGGTCGCGAAGACGGCATCCCACTCCGCCCCCAACACGTCTGGCCCGGCCGCTTGGGCAGCGAGGTCGGTTGCACCAAGTCGCAGCCGCCACCGCCAATTCGCCGGCGGCAGCGTGAGCCAGTGCCAGTCCATGGAGGCATGCCGCTGGATTGACTCCCGTACGGCGCGGTGCGAGCCACCATCCCACGCCTCGAAGGCGAGGATGCGTAGCAGCTTGCCTGTACCATCACTGGCAATGGATTCTGCTGAAGTCACCGACACGCCCGATGTGCCTCCGATTCTCGCGCCGCTGTGCGCTGTCTTCAGACGGTACCTCAAGTCATGCTCGCTTCGCTACACCTCTGAGCGGGCCGATGTACTCGCAGCAGTCATGGACATGGACGACCTATTCGACGCCGACTCGCTTCTGATGAGCATGCGAGCCGAGGGTAAGGATGTGTCCAAAGCCACGGTCTATCGAACTCTGCGGCTCTTGCAGGATGCAGGCATTGTGACACCCTTCATGCTGCTCGATGCCAAGGTGACGCATTACCAACTTGCCTACGGTCGCGACCCGTCTGACTACATGGTTTGCGTGCAGACTGGCGAGTTGATCCCACTGCAGTGCGATGAGGCTGTGCAATTGCGAGAGCGTCTGGCCGCCCAGATGGGGTGGACCACCGTCGGTCATCGCTTTGTGATCTATGGAGTGTCTCCGGCTGCCAGAAGCGAGGACAGTCGCTCCGGGTCCTCCCAACGAACCTGAGCGGCGCGGCCGTCGCCGGCATGCCACAGTTCCACATCGAGAAGGCATCGCGGATCCAGCAACGCTTCGATGCGATCGGCCCACTCGATGCAGACGATGGTGTCCAGGGCCCGCCCCCCCTCGTGGCACCCCAGGGGGGGGAGTGGGTGCGCACCCCCGGGCCGGGGCGCGGCGAGGGGGGGCGGGGGGCCCGGGGGCGGGCGGGG
>JASMMN010000105.1 GCA_030748155.1 Phycisphaerales bacterium | reverse complement strand
GGCATCGAGATCAAGGCCAAGCCTCCCGGCAAGGAGCCGCGGGTCATCAGCCAACTCTCCGGCGGCGAGAAAACCATGGCGGCCGTTGCATTGCTACTGGCGATCTTCAAGTCACGCCCGGCTCCCTTCTGCATTCTTGACGAAGTCGACGCGGCTCTGGACGACACCAATGTCGGACGCTTCTGCGCCACCATCGACCAGTTCCTCGGCCGCAGCCACTTCATCATCATCACACACAACAAGCAGACGATGCTCAAGTGCGATCGCCTCTACGGTGTCACGCAGCCCGAGCGAGGCGTGTCCAAACGAGTCACGGTGCGGGTGGACGAGGTCGGCGAGGATGGACGGATCAGCAAGGCCGCAACGGCAAGAGCGGATACCGAGCGTCAGGAGCCGGAACTCGAGGAGGAACTGCCGATTGTGGAGACGGCCATGCACAGAGCCGAGTCGACCACCGGGACCTGACTGCCCCTTTGCTAGGCAATCCAGGAATCAATCCACTCGCCCGCTGTCACCGCGACCTCGGCCAGTTGGAGCGATGGTTCGGCGTCAGGGCCAAAGGGATTGGGCGTATTGAAGACATGGTCGCCATTCTCGATCAACCGCACCATGGATCGTGATGGATTGGCTTGGGCAAGGGTCACCGCGTCGCTTGGGTCGACGGTTGGGTCTTCGGCACCGTGAATGAGACCGACCGGCCGTGAAATGTGGCTCACTTGCACCGGAAGGTCGTGCCCCTCGGGGTCGTCAAGTTGCTCTTGAAGCCACCCCTGCCCGATGTGCAAGGTCTGCCCCGTTCGTGAGGAGGCCATCTCGGCTCGGCCGCCGCTGAGCAGAGTCTGCTTGGCCTCGTCGCTCAGCCGCTTGAGTGAGGCCGGACCGCTCATCGACACGATGCCAACCACCGGCTCAAAGTCGGCGTCTTCGTCGTGCCGGCCGACTGCGAGAAGGCACGTCGACCCCCCACGGCTGTGCCCGATGAGTACGACGCCGCGGCCCTGCCCGGCAAGTTGCCCGCTGCTGATGGCCTGTAGTACGAGACGAATGTCCTCGACCCCGCACGTCCAAGTGTCCTGCTCAACGGCCTGCTCGTTGAACTGGCCGTGCCCGTGATCCATCCCGCTGTGCGAGAGATTGATGCGATGCGCGACATGCCCTTGCTCACAGAGCCGCGTGGCAAGCCAGGGGAACATCCCGTAGTCCTTGTATCCGAGATACCCATGCACAATGACGATGGTGCCCCGCGGATCGACCTCGGGTAGATGCGTCGTGCCACGAATTGGAAGCCCCCTGCTGCCTGGAATTACCCAGTTGCTTGTACTCACCTCACGCCTCCACACTCATGTGTCTGACAACTGCCTCTGCAAACTCGTGGGTCCCGAGCGTTCCGCCAAGATCGCGCGTCTTCTCGCCCTGCACAAGCGCCCCGTTGTAGGCGTTTCGGATGCGATCAGCCACTTGCTCGCAGGCGGCGTCGCCAGTGGAGGCCGCCAAATGCCGCAGCATCATCACACCACTCATGATGAGGGCCAGCGGATTGGCAACTCCTTGCCCTGCAATGTCGGGTGCCGAACCATGCACGGCTTCGAAAACGGCGAAGTGATCGCTCCCGAAGTTGGCGCCCGGCGTCACGCCGAGCCCTCCTACGAGACCAGCACACAGATCGCTCATCACATCACCGTAGAGATTCTCGCACAGCAGTACATCGAAGTCCTCGGGCTGCTGCACAAGCCGCATGCTTCCTGCGTCGATGATGTGTTCTTCGTACTCGACCCGGCCCTCATACCTCGCCGCCTCATCGCGGCAGCACTTGAGGAACAGCCCGTCACCGAGTTTCATGATGTTGGCCTTGTGCAGCACCGTCACCTTGCTTCGGCCGCGGCTCACGGCGTAATCGAGCGCAAAGCGGGCAATGCGGCGGCTTGCCTCCTCGGTGACCACCTTGAGACTCGTCACGACGCCGGGTGTCACCTCATTTTCAATGCCGGCATAGAGCCCCTCGGTATTCTCGCGAACGATCACGATATCAACGCCCGGTTCACTGAAACGCGTCGGCACACCGTCCAAACTCCGCACCGGACGCACCGCCCCGAACAGGTTCAGCCGCTTGCGAAGTGCCACGTTGACCGATGTGAACCCCTCCCCGATCGGTGTGGTACATGGTCCCTTGAGCGCAACACGGTGCTGCTGTATCGCCTCGACGGTATCGCTGGGTAACGTCTCCGAATCGCCTTGCTCAACCGCCGCCATCCCAGCCTGCCGAACAACCCATTCAATGTCCGCCCCAGCCTCCCCCAGCACGAACCTCGCCGCATTTGACACCTCTGGACCGATGCCATCACCTGGAATCAGTACTGCCGTATGCCTCATCGCGTCGCTGCTCCCACTTTGAGAAACGCTCATTCTATCAAGCCCGAGGGGCCACCCTGCTTGACGGACCAAGTCCGGCGGCGGACCATGACGTCCCATGGCAGAGATGCACTTTCAACTCGATGCGCTTGTTGTCGGCGGCGGGGTAGCCGGACTGCTCACGCTCGACGCGTTGCATCGGCGGGGCGTTCATGCGTGGCTGATTGAGCGGACTGCCCTTGGGCATGGTCAGACTGTGTGGAACCAAGGGATCGTCCATGGTGGACTGAAGTATGCGCTTGGAGGATCCGTCGGTGAAGCGGCCAAGGCGGTCAGTGCGATGCCGGATCGATGGCGGGCAATGCTTGACGGTGACGCCGAGCCCAACCTCTCAGCCGTCACCATGCGGGCTCAGGCGTGCGCGATCTGGTCGACCGGATCGGCTGCTTCGATGGTTGGGCTGCTCGGGGCGAAACTGACCCTTCAAAGCGCGCCGGAAGCATGGCCCCGCGACAGCATCCCGCAAGCCCTATCCGGAGTTCGTAGCCGCGTGCTGCGGGTGGCCGAGCCGGTACTTGAGCCGGAGCATTTGATGTCGGTACTCGGAACGATGCACCACGATCGGATGATGTTGGGCTGTGTCAGCAGCATCGATCCCGACGGTGGCGAGATCAGCGTTCGAGTAGATACCTCTGCCGGACCAATCGACATCACGTGCCGCCATCTGTGCCTGCTCTCCGGGAGCGGCAACGAAGCACTCCGTGAACTTGCTGGCCTCACGCCTGGCCGGATGCAGACGCGACCACTGCGGATGGTGCTGGCCCGGGGCGAGCTGCCGGTGCTGAACGGTCACTGCATCCGTGGGACCAAGCCCTGGCTTACGATCACAACTGTGGCGGACGATTCCGATGAACGCATCTGGCAGATCGGTGGCGAGGTGGCCGAGTGGGGCGCAACGGCAGGTTCAGATGCCACAATCCAGCGGGCTGCCAAGGCAGTGGCAACAGCCCTCCCCTCGCTTGAGTTCTCAGGCATCGAATGGGCAACCTACCAAGCACCACGGGCAGAACGCTCCACTGGTGACGGGGGCCGCCCCGATACGCCTGCCGTCTTGGAAGAGGGCTGCATGCTGACTGGATGGCCCACGAAGATGGCACTTGCGCCGATCCTCGCCGATGATCTCGCTGGCAGGATTCGAGCCTGCGTCGAACCGACCACTGTTCCCAAGCAGTATGAACGGCCCACTGCAGCCACGCCACCTTGGAGGGAGATCGAGCAATGGACCAGCGTCCACTCGGACATACCAGCCTGAGCGTCTCGCACATCGGCTGGGGTACGATCAAGATCGGTCGCAACACTTCGGTGAAGTTCCCGGAGGCCTTCGAGTTGCCCAGCGAAGAGGACGCTGTCGCCATCACGCTGGGCATGCTCGATCTGGGCATTACGCTCATTGACACGGCGCCAGCCTACGGGCTGGCCGAAGCGAGGCTGGGCATCGCGCTGGCCGGGCGGCGTGATGACGTCGTGCTGTGTACGAAGGTCGGAGAGATCTTCGAAGACGGGAAGAGCAGGCACGACTTCACCGGCGATGCCGCGCGGGATAACCTGCATCAGAGCCTTCGCCAACTTCGCACCGACCATGTCGACATCCTGCTGATCCACTCGGACGGGCGGGATCTGGACATTCAGCGGGAGACCGATCTCATCGAAACGCTTGAAGCGATGCGGCAACAGGGCCTTGCTCGCACCATCGGCTTCTCCGGCAAGACCCCGGAAGGTGCCCGAGCGGCGATGGACTGGGCCGATGTCCTGATGTGTGAGTACACCATCGAAGACCGCTCGCACGAAACCGTCATCACACAGGCCGCCGAGGCGGGTATCGGTGTGTTGCTCAAGAAGGTGCTCGGCAGCGGCCACCTCTCGCCCGAGACCGCGCTTCGGTTTGTTCTGCATGATGCCCCCATCGCCCCACTCATCTCAAGCATCGTCATCGGTAGTCTGAGCGTGGAGCGAATGCGGGGGAATCTGGAGATGATGCGCCGCCGAGACGGCTGATTCCAAGCACCCACTCCTCGGCAAGCATCACGCAAGCGACACTCGACTCATTCACGGAATAACCAGCACCACATTCACACGAAGACGGTCCGGATTGCCACCAAGAGCGGTGCGGTTGGCTTCGAAGATCTCGCTCCACCGCTGCGAATCACCGTAGTAGTCCGAAGCAATCGAGGTCAGGGTGTCGCCCTCTCCGATTCGGTGCGTGCGGCCTGTGGTTGGAACAGGCGTGGGAGGCGATGCTCTCCTCACGGTAGCCACGGTGGCTCTGGTAGGAATCTTCAGTATCTGCCCGACTCGAAGGTGATCGGGATCGATGCCGGGATTGGCCGTGACGAATCGGTGCCATGCATCTCCATCACCGAGTGTTCGAGCAGCGATGGCGGTCAGGGTATCGCCTGATCTGACCTTGATATCGACAGGCGACAACGGGGGAGTCACTTGCTTCTCGACCACCGACGGCGGCGTGGGGGCAGGAGATGCTTCGGGAGATCTCATCGCCTGAGCCACGAGGTCTGCCGATAGCGGCTTGCCCATTTCGATCGAAGGCGTCGCCTTCTCCCCGGAGGTACTCGGCGGTGAAGCGATGCGAGAAGCAGTTCTCGCTACCCGGGTGCTGGTATTCGAAGGTGCGGTTTCGGGAGCGTGGGTCGCGGGTTTTAGAACCGGTTGCTGAACGCCCACGACTGCAGCAACTGATGGTGAGCCTGCGGTATCAACCGCGACTGGTCCCCCACCGTAGATCACCACCAACAGCACGACCGCCACTGCGGCACCGAGAAGAATGAACTTTCCACCGATCGACATGTGATACCTCCATAGGGCAGCCTCATCACACAGGCCGCCACCAAGGAACATCGGCCGCTCGCCGCCGCCAACGTGAGAACCGACATCAGACCGCAGAGGAATCCGCGAGCAGCCCCGTCGCTCCCATGTCATCGACTGGTTCGGGGGCCGATCGGTCGCTGCGCCGGAAGACCAACGGTGACGCGATGGCGACCGACGAATAGGTGCCGACAATCACACCAATGACCAGCGCGAAGGCGAATCCTCGCAGGCCATCACCACCGAAGATGTAGATGATCAGCACGGCGATGAGCGTCGTGATCGAGGTCAGGAAGGTTCGGCTGAAGGTCTGGTTGATCGACCGATTGACGCACTCCTGACTTGGAACGGGCCGCTTGCCACGGTTCTCGCGGATACGATCGAGAATGACGATCGTGTCGTTGAGCGAATATCCGATCACCGTCAGCAGAGCCGCCACGATGCCTGTGTCGATCTGGAACTCCTCGATGAGCAAGCCGCCTGATGCCCATGCCTGCCCGGAAATCGCGCCGCTGAGGGCAAGAAAGCCCACCACAATGATGACGTCATGGCACAATGCGGCGATCGCCGCCACGGAATACCGCAGCGAGCCGAAACGCACCCAGATATAGAACAGAATGCCCGCGAGCGACAGAACGACTGCTCCGATGGCATTGGCCGTTCGCGTCGCGGCCACGGCCGGAGCGAAACTGCTGACCTGCTCGAAACTGCTCTGGCGACCAAGGGCCTCTGCAAAGAGTTCCCATTCACGCTGGGCGAGCCGCTCGTCGACGAGCCCGGCTTCATGGCGGATGTAGTTCAATTCGGGATCCAGAACGGCAACGGCGACCGACGACCATGTGTCATCGCCCGCTGGATCGACCCCGGCAACGAACACATCGCGGCCGACCGTGTCGCGGAAGTCTGGATCCTGTCGAATCCGATCGATCCGCTGCTCGACCTCCTCCAGTGTCATGGGTGGCTCGATCTCTTCGCCGAATATCAAAATGCCCCCGCGATAATCGGACAAGTCGGCCACCGATGTGTTGATGCCAAGCACTTCACCGGCGCTATCTGCGTCAATCTGCGATGTGCGAGTGGCCCAGTCGCCACCTCCGCGGCCGATGAAGTTGCGGGCGGGGGAAATGTCGAGTTCATGCCCGAATTCGGCAAGCAGTGCTGCTTCCACGATGGGCTGGATGCCCTCTTCGTTGGCGGTACCCGCCGGAGCGGCCACCTTGACTTGGAAGGACTTGCCAAGCGTCCGACCGCCATCCTCACGCTTGGTATCACCGACGGTCAGCACCTTGGCCCGCGTGAGTTCACGCAATACGCGTTCCTCAAGGGAATCGCCACCACTGGCGTTCTCTCCGATCGCCCGTACCCGGGCAGTAACGGATCCGGCACCAGCGCTTGGAAGATGGATCTGCGAGTCACCGTCCATTCCGGTCGTCATGGTCACAGCTACGCCGCCACGGAACTCCGTGTCGAACATGTCGACGCCACGCCCGTAGAACAAGACGATCGCCCCAGTAATCGCCAATCCGCTCAATGTCCAGAAAAAGCCACGCAAACCAACCCAGTTGAGATCCGGGCGCAGAATGCGAGCAATGGCGGGAACCACCTGCGGAAGTACCGGCAATCGCTTGCCCTTGAACCAGTACAAGAACGCATCGAAGAAGAACCGCGTAACAAAGAGCGTCGTGAACAACGTCGCGACAATGCCAATGCTCAACGTCAAAGCGAAACCTTTGACCTCGGTCGTCGGCTCCATCAGCAGCAGCACCGCGCACACGATGAGGTTGGTGATGTTCGCGTCGAAGATGGTCGGCGACACCTGTCGGTAGGCCGTTCGGATGGCCTCTCGCAGGTCGCGGGCCCCGGCGTTCATTTCTTCACGAATCCGCTCGTAGATCAGCACGTTGGCATCCACCGCCATGCCCATCGTCAGGACGACGCCTGCGAGGCCGGGCAGCGTAAACGTGCCCTGCATCATGGCCATGACACCGAAGATGATGACTCCGTTGAAGATCAAAGCCGCGTCGGCAATGCCGCCGGCGAAGAAGTACCACACGAACATGAAGAGTCCGACGACCAACACAGCCCACCCGAATGCTTCAAGGCCGCGGTTCAGGTTGTCGGCGCCGAGCGATGGACCAAGCACGCTGACCGCGATCGGCTTCTCGGAGAGTCTCGCCTCGAGCGAACCTGCAGCAAGGACCCGCTGCAAATATGAGAGTTCCTCGGAGGAGAACGAACCACTGATGATGCCGTTGCTGGAAATCGTCTCATTGAGATTGGGAGCCGAGTAGACCTTGCCGTCAAGCACGATCGCCATGGGCTCACCCACATGCGGCTTGCTCATCCGGCTCATCAGGCTCCCCCCAGAGGGGTCGAGACGGAAACTGACTGCTGGGCGGCCAAGTTGATCAACCGTGCGGGACGTGCCCTCGATGGACCACGTGGCGTCGGCCCGGTGCGTCATGGCCTTGCCCGGCTGCGTGTAGAGCAGCACGTAGTACTGCCCGTCCCGTTCTGCGGCGATGAGTTCGTAGTTGCTCCGGAAATAGTTCACCGGATCCGCTTCAAGTGCCTTCAAGGCCTCCGGCGAATCGATCCACTGCTGCAGATCATGAATCGGGAACCACTTGGTCACGATCGAATCGGTGTTGTCCGGCCCGAGCTCGTCAAGCTGGGCACGCATCTGATCGACATCGACGCCCTCGACCGTGGTACCCGAGGCGGCAATGTGAAAGTCCAATACGCCAGCACCCTGCAGGAGCCGCTCCAAATCCTTGGGGTCATCCAGGCCGGTTCGGCGGCTCTGGTATGCCTTCCATGCAGCGATTACTTCGCCAAGCCCCTCGGCTGCGGCGGGATATTCGCTGCTCAACTCCTCCAAAGCGACTTCCCGAGGAGAGGGTTCGACAACGGCCCGCCCGTCTTCGCCAACGAGAATGTCTCCATCCTCGCCGCGAACAACCTCGTGCGTATCGGGCAGCTCCATCACCCGCATCAGGCGGCTGCGGTCAAGACTCAACTCGAGCAGTTCCTCTTCGAGCCCTTCCGACTCAACCTCCGCATCGGCGATTGCTTGCCGGGCGGTATTGATTGCCGCCTCATCACCTGATGCCTGCGCAGCCACGAGATTGGCTCTCAGGGCCAGTGCCGTGTCATGAGCGGTCTGGAGATCGGCCACCAACTGACCCCGGAGGGTTCCACCGCCGAAGGTGGCGACCGCTGTGCCATCGGCCAACGTCCGCTCAAGAGCCGATCGCTTGATTTCGGTCGCCGCCACGAACGTATCGAGGCGATCGCGGTAGGCATCAGCGAGCCGCTTGACTTCCTCATTGGGAAGCGGCATCACCACCTCGATGCGGTTGCTGCCAAGCGGGGTCATGGCGATGTCGAGCACGCCCTGTGGATTCACCCGCTCGGAAAGTACGCGAATGGTCTGGTCCAGCAATGCGGCGCGGTCGGCCCCCTCGGGCATCCTGACCGAGTAGACGAGACTGACGCCACCGCTCAGATCACGGCCGAGTCGGATGCGATCCTCCGGCGGATTGACTGCCCACAGGCAACCACCGATGACGACAACGATGATGACAATTTTCCAGAATGCGTTCTGCATGAGTGCGGTGTACTCGCGTAGGGGTCAACCCCTGATTCAGTCGTCCGTGCTTTCGCTGCCACTGTCGACACCTGCCGATTCGACGACCTGCTGAAGTGCCGCCCGTGAGACGGTGATGCGGCTGTTGGAATTGCGATCGACTTCAAGCAAGGCCGAGTCGGGCTTGAGTTCAACAACGCGGCCGATGATGCCGCCGATGGTCTGCACGGTATCGTTCTTGCTGATGGCAGCCATCATGGCAGCCTTCTGTTTCTTCTGTTTGCGACCGCTGAGCATCGAGAAGCCGACGACGGCAACCATGACGAACACAAGTATCAAGAAGAAGTTGTCGCCAAAGGGGCCAGCTGGCTGCTGCGCGGGTTCCTGAATCGTTCCGTCGGCCGCGACAGTGACAGGCTGGGCCGACTCCTGCGAATTCCCGGAGAGAATCTGGCTTGCAGGCGAGGAGCTGGTCGTTCCCTCCTGACCGAGCGAGATCAAGACCACGTTGTATCCATTTGCAACCATGAGTGCGACTCCATGTTCGTCCGCTACGGTCCTGCGAGATCCGGCGGAACAAGTGAAGAACGTCCACCTGCCACGGGATCGCCCAGCACCGGCCAGGCCTGAACCAGCGAAGACCACGCATCATCCCTGATGGCCCGCCTGATGTCCACCATGAGGCGTTGGAAGTGCCGGATGTTGTGCAGACTCAGCAGGATGGGGCCGAGCATCTCCCCCGAAATGAACAGGTGCCGCAAATAGGCCCGGCTGAACCCTCCGCCGCATGCTTGGCAGTCGCATCCCTGCTCAAGTACTGACTGATCTTCTCGGAACCGGGCATTCCGGATCTGAAGGCGGCCCTTTGCCGTAAAAATGCCTCCACTTCGGCCGTTTCGGCTCGGCAAGACGCAGTCGAACATGTCCACACCGGCTCGAACAGCGGCCACAAGATCTCGCTCGTACCCCACGCCCATGAGGTATCGCGGCCGATCGACTGGCAACATGGGGGCCGTCATTCGGACCGTCTCGTGGAGCGTCTCGGTGGACTCACCCACCGCCACGCCACCGATCGCGTATCCGGGCAAATCGAAGGAGGCCACCTGCTCGGCCGACCGGCGGCGAAGACCTTCGTCGGACCCACCCTGCACGATGCCGAACAAGGCCTGCTCGTCCGAGCGTCCGTGCGCTGTCACGCATCGCTCCAGCCAACGGGCCGTACGGTCGATGGCCTCGACGAGCCGCTGGTGGTGATCGCGACCGATCTGCTGATCATGCGCCGCTGCCAGTTCCGGTCGCTGCTGGCGGACGCGAGTGGACGCATCGACCGATGGCGGGCAGTCATCGAATGCCATGATGATGTCAGCTCCGAGATTGTTCTGGACTTGCATGGACCGCTCTGGTGTGAGTTCGATCTTCGAGCCATCGATAATCGACTTGAAAACAATGCCGTCATCGCCGAGCAGCGAGGTGTCGGCCAGCGACCAAGCCTGAAAACCGCCCGAATCGGTAAGGATCGGGCCGTCCCACTGCATGAAGGCGTGGACACCACCGAGCGAGGCGATGAGTTCATCTCCGGGGCGGAGCATCAGATGCCACGCATTATTGAGAATGATCTGTGAACCGGTGGCGGCCACCTGCTCGGGCATCAGTCCTTTGACGCTGCCACGGGTCCCCACCGGCATGAAGGCCGGTGTCTGGAACGAGCCATGCGGAACGGTGACCTTTCCAACTCGCGCACAGCACGACGCCGACGAGTGGGTGATCTCAAACCGAAGCGGGCTGCTCACGGCGGAGCATCGCCATCACGCCGAGACGCCCCTTGCAGCAGTTTCTTCTCTCGAGCGGAGAGGCTCTGGAGTCCATCGCGAGAGATCTTGGCGAGAATGCGGTCGATCTCGTCGGCCCTCGGTTTGGCAGCGGCAGATGCCGGTTTGGTCCGAAAGTGCCGCGAGGTCGGATCGAATCGTCCGAGCCAGTCGAAAAATCGGTGCAGACGATCCGGGTACCGAATGAACCCGAATCCTGCAATCGCGCCACCAAGATGCGCCGCCTCGCCGCCGGCATTGTCGGTGCCGATGAAGATCGACACGACTGAGATGATGATGAGTACCCACGCCATCGTCGCGAGCCGCATTGGAAGGATGAAAAAGACCAGCACCATCACGTTGGGCGCAAGGAAAGCACCGCCGACGAGCACACCGAACACTCCGGCCGAAGCACCGATCAACGGCGTACCGGTGGCGTTGAAGAGTAAGCCGGGTATGGCAGGAAGTCCCATCGACCCAACCCAGACGTATCCCGCGAGATTGAGGATGAGATACATCAGACCGCCAGCAACACCGCACAACAGATAGAAGGCGAGATATCGCTTGCCACCGAGCACCCGTTCGATCAGCGGTCCGAAGAAGTACAAGGCGATCATGTTGAACAGCAGGTGAAAGAGATCGGCGTGCAGGAATTGAAACCCGATCAGCCGCCATAATTCGGCACCGCCAATGACCTTCTTGGTAGAAAAGTGCATCGCGCGTTCCAGTGGGCTGGCGTTGCGCCCCTCGGCGAGGCCGATCAATTCACCATCCGGACCGTAGACCGGCAGCCCCGCGATCATTTCGCCAGACCGCGCCGCCCCATCCTGAAGCCGAACCGTGGCCTCCTTCTGGTACACGAGTTGATCACCCAGACGCGTCGACTCAGGTCGATCCCCTCCCGCGAAGAAGGGTGTCCCGATCGACTCCGCCCACACGCCATCGGATTGGAGTACCCAGTACCGCCCAGTCTCCAGCGGCCCGGCAAACGGGGCCAAGAAGCCATCGATCACGAAGACCGCGACGCAGAGCAGAATCAGCCACCCGTTGACGGTGCGAATCCAAGGCTTCTCGCCACCTATTCCCCGCGGTGGACGGCCCATCGAGGAGCCCCCTTGTGCACCTCCACCAGCCCGCATGTAATCCCGGTCAGCAAAGCCCACTGGCGATCCCTCTCTTGTCAGGACTCCAACCGACCCGGGGAATGCGGCCATGAGGCGGGGATTCACTGATCTGGGGGCGGGTGATCATGGCCTGTGGATGATACGGTGCGACGCCATGGAAGGCCCTTGCGAACATCCAGCCACCGAACCACTCATCGTCTTTGACTCGGTGAGCAAGGCTTTCGGCGGACCGCCGGTGCTGGACTGCCTCGATCTCAGTGTCCCGACCGGAAAAACAACGGTCATTCTCGGTCCCAGTGGGGCTGGCAAGAGCGTGATTCTCAAACTCATGATTGGTCTGCTCCGCCCGGAATCCGGCGACATTCTGTTTGCGGGCAAGCGGATTAGTTCAATGAGCGAGCGGGACCTTTTCGGGGTTCGCCGCCGCATCGGCTTTCTGTTTCAGCAAGGCGCGCTTTTCGACTCGATGACGGTGCTGGAAAACGTGGCCTTTCCGCTGCGCGAGCACACGGGCATGGATACCGCAGCGAGGCTGACCTGCGTCCGCGACACACTGGCCCTTCTGGGTGTCGAAACTCTGATTGATCGGCTCCCGGCCGAACTTTCTGGGGGGCAACGAAAACGGGTTGCGCTTGCCCGCGCGATCGTGCTCCGTCCGGAGTGCCTGCTCTACGACGAGCCGACGACGGGGCTGGACCCGATTCGAAGCGATGTCGTCGCCAAACTCATTCAGATGCTGCAACGAGAACTGAGGCCGACCAGCGTG
>JASMMN010000104.1 GCA_030748155.1 Phycisphaerales bacterium | reverse complement strand
CGGCGCGCTGCCGCATCCGCTCGATCCAGCGAACTTCACGTGGCTGGTCGTGCTTGCGGATCACTTCCAAAATATCTTCGTTCTCGGCGGCGATCGCCGCGTCGCAATCAAGCAGCAGGGCATCGATAGCCGCCATGGTTTCTGCATCAAGTCCCTCAAGTTCGGTCGCTGCCTCGATCGTCCGCTGCGAGCGGGTTGTTCGGAACACGCGTTCATATCCAACTTGGAGCGATGCGGCACGGAAGTCGGCGCCCTGCTCAGCCGGCAATGTCGCAGCGATGGCTTCGATAGCGGCGTCCGTCACATCTCGAACCGCCTCGGCCCGGTGCTGTCTCTTGTTCATCAATTCAAGGATGCCTTCGTAATCAGTCTGTTGCATGCCCTCAAGCATCCTGAAAATGGCGGTCTGGTCGTGCAACGCACGGAGCGTCAGTGCCTCGTCAAGATCGAGTTCCCAAGACAGCATCAATTCACGGACACCTTCAGCCTGTTGTGGTTCGATATCGGCCATGGTTGTTTCGATGATGGGGCCGAGATCGGTCCGCTCCCCTTGCAATCGCCCCTCGGGCAAGTGCCGCATGCGACGAAGGTGAGCGGAAAGGCGGTCCCAGTTGCCGATCTGTGTTTCGCTGAGTACCGCATACAGAGCATCGCTCATCTCACTGGCCATACCCAAACGGATACGTTGAAACTGCTTCAATAAGACCATCTGCTCGGAGAGCAGGTTCTGCATCACATCGGATTCCAACTGAGCCTTTCTGACTTCACGAAACTGGTCGCGAACCGTGTGCATCCGCTCGCGAAACTGCTCGCGCATGGCTTGTCGCTCTGCCCGCCGGGCTTCACGCTGTTCCTCGGTCTCCCTGGACTGCTGCGAAATCTCCGATTCGTCAGGCTGCGGCTCAGGGCGAGCCGCTTCCCGGGCTGCCCGCATCTCCTCTCGCATGGTCTGCATGTCGGCACGTAAAGCATCAACTCGTTGACGCTCAAGATCGTCGGCACCGGAGGCCTCGCCGAGATCAAGCATCGCCTGCTGGGTTTCCTCAACTGCCATTCTGAAACTGGCGTCGTAGTCCTCAAGCAACATGTCAACCACATCGGCCTGCCCTTCATCGAGCGTAAGCCTCTCAACGATGAGCGGAAGGTCCCGGGTCATGTAGTCGGGGCGGAAGAGTGTCCGGGTCAGGCGACCCGATGGTCCACCGAGAAGACCCTGACTCGGGCTGCCCCACCAACCGCCGCGTCCGCCGCGGTCACCGCGACCTGATCGGTCTCCACGCTGGTCACGTTGACCACGCTGGCCTTGTTCTTGCATGTGTTGACGCAGGGCACCACGCTCCTCCTGGCTGAGCACGCCGTCGCCATCGGTGTCGAAACGATTGAGCAAGGCCTGTCTCTCACCCGGATCCCCACCTGGGCGAGCTCCGTTCTGGCCAAGGGGCGGGGACGTCTGGTCCGGGGGTGCTTGTTCCGGGGGTGCTTGGTTCGGGGGTGCCTGTTCCGGGGGTGCCTGAGCGATCGCCACACCACCACCAGCGAGCATCGTCGCGAGGCCAAGAACCATCGTCGTCTTTCGCATCATCATTCCGATATATCTCCTGCTTGGAGCGGCAGAGTGTCGCCGCTCGCCTTCCTCTACGTGTTCCCCGATACTGATATCCCCAAACTGGCAGGATATGGGCTGATCGGAGATCGTATCGCAAACCACCCCGGCTCCTTCCGAATTACCCCCGAATTACCCCCGAATCACCCCCGGAATCACCTCTGAATCGTCCCTGAATCACTCACCCCCGGACCATTTCTCGAACGCCCGCCGAGGACACCGCTTGGACTTCGACTTCGATGCCGTCACCCGTGGAGATGCCGATGCCTGGCAAGACTTCACCGACCAGACCATCCGGCTGGTCATCGCCTCCATCCGGCGAGTCTGTCCGAGTGGAAAGACGCCCTACGGCGATGAAATCGACGATCTGGTGCAAGCGGTCTACATCAAATTACTTCGCAACGATTCCCGATTGCTCCGCCATTATGACCCCACCAAATCCGGAATATCGACTTGGATCACCCTCATCGCCCGCAGCGTGGCCATCGACTCGCTTCGACGGCGAACGCTGGACACTCGCCCAATGGACGATGCTTCCGGGGCGGTGTCGCCTCAGGAGCAGGTCGCCCCAATCGGGCCGGTTATCCCCACCCACATCCTGACTGCCAGGCAGCGGCTGATCCTGACCATGCTCTTTGAGGATGACATGGACGTCGCCGAGGTCGCCGAGGGCCTCAACGTCAATCCACAGACCATCCGAAGCACCAAGCACAAGGCCATGGAACGCCTCAGAGCCTATTTCAAGGGCGAATCGGGGGGGGATGTCCCCCGCGAGCCAGACGTACAGTCCGAGGACCGCATATGACTTCACCACACCATGAATTCGAAGACCTTGAACGCCGCCTGCGAGCAGGATGGCAGTGGTCGGAACACGCCCCAAACGTGCCTGAACAAGATCTGGCCGCTTGGGTCGAAAGCCAATGCCCCAGTGAGCACGAACCCATCGAAGCGTTGCTCGCGAGCGACCCGCAACTCCGCCGCGCCGTGATCGACCTGCGGCTGTCCGGTCCCCCGCAGGTCGACGCCGCCAGTTTGGAACTTCGCCGACAGATTGGTCACTTGATGCCTGCCCAGCCCGCAGTCATCGGTCGCATCGGCATGTGGGTCGCAGCAGCAGCAGCCGTGCTACTGGCCTTTGGTGGGTGGCAACTCGGTGCGGCGAGCGAAAGCGAACGGTCCCTTCAGCAAGACACGCTCGCCTATGCCACCTTTGGTCTCAGCGACAGTGGTTCTGAAGACAATGCGTCCTTCCTGATCTACGCCGGTTCGGGCAAGGAGGGGCAGCAATGAAAACTCGCATCCTCATGGTCTTGCTCGGACTCTCGATCATCTTCAATATCTTCTTTGTTGCTGGTGCCCTTCGTCACCAGCGGCTGGATGATCCTGTTGCGACCATCACACGGGTTGCAAACGAACTCAGTCTCGATACGCAACAGGCCGATCGTCTCGCCGAATTGCGAAACTCTTTTCGAGAAGACACTGCTCTCATCCGCGAGGAGTTGCACGAGGTTCACGATGCCATCGGCATCGAAATGGCTTCCGATGCGCCCGATGGCACGACGCTCCGCGAGCTGATGGAACGTGAATCCGATCTGATTGCTCAGCGGCGTCAAGCGGCCCAGCAACACTTTGGACACTTCGTGGATCTGCTCACCCCCGAGCAGCGACATGGTCTCGGCAGGCGTATGCACCCCAAGCACATGCAATCCGATCGCCACGCGGACCCACCCCACATCATCGAGCGATTCGATTCCGACGGGGATGGCGCGCTTGATGACGAAGAGCGCGCTGAGGCGCGTCATTCAGTCGAGCGTCGCCGGCAGCGTCTCGTCAATTGGCAGGCCGAGATGCGTCGCAAGTTCGATGAGAATGAAGACGATCACCTCGATGCCGAAGAGCAGGAAGCCTTGCGAGCTTGGCTCCTGGAGCAAGGATTCACGCCCCCCGACGAATTCCGCGACGATCATCGCTGGCGGCGAGACCACCGAAGACCCGGCGGACCACCCCCCCGTGGTGCCCCACATGGGTCGGATCGACCACCCCCCGGCAACCAATCCCCGCCGCCAGACGACGCCTGATCGATTGAAGGGCGATACCATCGCCACCCATCACAGCGGAGACGTCGCACCATGATCGGCTGGGTATTTCTGACGCTGGCAATCGCCTTTGAGGTTGCTGCCGCCACCTGCATGAAACTTTCTGAAAGCCTGACCCGCTTCTGGCCATCGGTCCTGATGGCGATCTTCTACATCCTTTGCTTCCTCGCCATGATCAAGTCGCTGGAGTACCTCCAAATCGGCGTGGTCTACGCCATTTGGGCCGGCGTCGGTACCGCTGCCGTCGCAATCATCGGGGTCTGGATCTTCGATGACACCATGCCGTGGATCAAGATCATCGGCATCATGTTCATCATCGCGGGCGTCGCGATGGTGAACTTCGGTGGCACGCATACGCCCGAGGACCTCGCCCGGATCGAGGCCAGATAGACCTCACTTCCCTCCCGCACGCCGATAGAGCATCATCGCCCGGGGCATGATGGCTTGGAAGTTCTCGATCCGTGTCTGCGGGACTGGATGAGTGGACAGGAACTCCAATCGGCCCTCGCCCTGCTTCTCCATCCGCTGCCACAGGCCAACCGCTCCCCGCGGGTCGTACCCGGCATTTGCGGCAATCATCAATCCGAGTTCGTCCGCTTCGGACTCGTGCAGCCTGCTGTAGGGCAACATCACGCCGAGCGAAGCACCGGCACCCATCACGGCGAGCACCTGTCGTTGTGTCCGCTCGTCCTGATCCTTGAGCGCCGCCGCTCCGAGGGCCAAGCCGCCCACGAGCAGCACCTGATGACTCATCCGCTCAGCCGAATGCTCGGCGAGCACATGTCCGACTTCATGCCCCACCACGATGGCGAGTGCATCGTCATTGCCAGCAAGATCGACCATTCCGGTATGTACGCCGATCCGTCCGCCAGGCAAGGCGAAGGCGTTGGGCATGTCGTCCATGATCAGCACGATTTCCCATTCGCTCGGGAGTCCGCCATCCGGATACAGCGCCTGGGCCGATTGGACGATCCGGTGACCGATGCGTTGCACTCGCTGAACATCGGTGCCGACCGGCACAACGTGCCGCTCGGCCAACAACTTGTCGAAGGCCTCGCCGCCGAGACGGTTCATCTGAGCGTCCGGCATGAAGTTCATCCGCTCTCGACCTGTTCCCGGCACGGTCGAGCACGACACCAAACCGCCGACCATCACCGCCGCCAAGAACAATCCATACCGTGGCTTCATCGTGAACCTCCCGGTGCATGCCATCAGGACTCAGGGTAGTCCACCAAAGCCGACGTGGCCAGTGATACGGGGTGAACCGGCTTGAGTTGTAGTGTGTCGGCAGCCTGATGGCGACAGGATGTCCCCCCCGCTGCCACGGGACCGCTGTGGCCGCGAAGCGGGGCAAGTGATTGTTCGGCAATGTCACGGGACAAAGCCTCGTGCCGGCGTTCATACCCAAAGGCACCCGCCATGCCGCAGCAGCCCGTGTCGAGAAGCACCGCCCGGGGCCATCCGCACCGCTGCAGGAATGACTCCGTCAACTCGCCGCGATGTTTCTGATGACAGTGCTGGTGAATCGGAAGGCGATCAGAACGCGTCTCGAATTCGGGGCGCTTCGGATGGGATTCCCACTGCGAAGCGATGAACCCATCGACCGTGTCGATCATGGTCGAGATGTCTTCCATTCGAGCAGGCGAAACTTCTGTCCGAAGTTCCTTCCACTCCTGCTGCATCGCCGTGACGCAGCTCGGCTCGACTGCCACGACCGCGACCGCATCGTACTGTTCAATCGCGGCAGTGAGCGAGGTGGCGGATTGCCCGATGATCCGCGCCGCATCATCGAGCAGGCCCGCGCTGATCTGTGTCCGGCCACAACATCCGACGTCGGGAATGATCACGCGATAGCCGAAGGCCTCAAGCAGAAAAATGGCATCACGACCCACCGAAGACTCGCTCCACGTCGTGAAGCAATCCGGATACAGCAACACCACTGGTCGCTCGCTTGGCACTTCACGTCTGGCATGCCATCTGATGAGCGATCGACTGAATCCGGGCAAGGTCCGCCAAGTCGCTATGCCCATCACTCGTTTGATCATCCACGCCGTTGGTCCATGACGCATCAGCCAGGTTGAAACGGGATGGAATGCAGCACCAATGCGGTTCAGTCTCCGCACATTGCCTTTGAGTCGAGTCCGCAGTGTCGGTCCCCGTCCCGCCTTCATGGACTGCGCGAGGTACTCGGCTTTCAATTTCGCCACGTCTACCGAGGCGGGGCATTCGTACCTGCAGGCCTTGCATCCAAGGCACAGATCGAGCGTTGCGTGGGTGCCCGGATCCGTCCATTGATCCGGGCCGAATTGCCCGGTGATCGCAAGCCGAAGCGCATTACCTCGCCCCCGTGTGGCATGACGCTCATCCAACGTCGCCCGGTACGACGGGCACATGGCACCACCGCTCGTTCGGCGGCACAGGGCGTTGCCGTTGCAAGCCGACGCAGCACCGTCCAGAGATGGCTCCCAATGAAACCAGGTCGGAACTTCTGTTGACACCTCCTCCGCAATGCGCAAGTGCTCCATCATTCCCGGATCGGTCGTGATAATTCCGGGGTTGAAACGCCCATTCGGATCGAAGATCTGTTTGATATCGCGGAAGGCCTTCACCAATTGCGGCCCATAGAACTCGTGCATCATGGCGGCGCGAATGCGACCATCGCCGTGCTCGCCACTGACTGTGCCACCGTACCGCTGCACAAGCGGTGTGGCCTCGGCTGCCAGACGCGTCAGCAGATCACGACCTGCCGCCTGCCGCAAGTTGATGCGGGGGCGAACATGCAGCAATCCGACGCTGGCATGCGCGTACCACGTGGTGTGAAGCCCGTGTATGGCGAGCATTGACTCAAAGTCGTGCTGGAACTCGGCAAGATGTTCGGGCGGTACGGCGCAGTCTTCGAGCCCACCGACGGCTTGGCCGCACGCATCGCCCGTGAGAATGAGTCCGAGTCCGACCTTGCGAAGTCTCCACAGATCCGCTTGCTCACCCGCATCCATGCAGCGGCGTATGGAAACTGCCGGAAGGCTGCCTTCCAAGCCGGACATCATCTGCTCAAGCGTTGCCTCGTCATCTGCAAACCAATCCACATAGAGCACCGCATTGGCTGGAACACCATTGTGCGATGGCAGCAGATCCGCCAGGTTTCGATATGTTTCATGCGATCTTGCTGCTGACAGCACCGTGCCATCCAACAGTTCGACCGCGGAGGGATTGGATTTCAAAACATCGCTCAATGCCCACAACGCCGAAGGCACATCCTCAAAGGCGAGTATGGAGAGTCCGATGTGTGCTGGATTCGGTACCAGTTTCAACTCGGCTCCAACCAGAAATCCGAGTGTCCCTTCGGATCCGGCAATGAGACTGGATAGATCGACCTGGTCGAATCGCCCCGCCTCGCACCGCCGCAGATCGTCCAGAATTCGGTCGAGCGCATAGCCGCCTACGTTGCGGTGAAGTTTGGGATACCGCGTGTCGATCTGGTCAGCAAGCGGCAGCACCACCTCCGCCACCTTCGCGGTGAGGTCGGCCACAATCGGGTCTCGCTCGGCAGCCCCACATTCCAGACGAACACATCGCCCATCTGCAAGAACGACATCCACACCGGCTACATGAGCGTCGGTCATCCCCCACTTGAGCGAGTGCAGACCTGCCGAGCGGTTCGAAATCATGCCGCCGAGTGTGGCGTGGGTCGATGTCGAGACTTCAGGTCCAAACCGAAGCCCGTACGCAGCGGCAGCGTGCTGCAGGTCATCGAGCACAACTCCCGGCTCGACGTACACACGACGAGCGGAGGCATCCACCTCGCCGATCTCGCGCAGATGCGCCGAACAGTCAACCACCATGGCCGTATTGACCGTCTGCCCCGCAAGCGACGTGCCGCCACCCCTCGGAAGGACCGGCAATCCCCGCTCGTTGCACCATTGAACAACCGTCGTAATGTCATCAATGTGTCGCGGCAGAGCCACGCCAAGCGGCTCGACCTGATACATGCTCGCATCGGTCGCGTACAACATGCGGTCGTGTTGGCCGAACCGGATCTCGCCCGAGAAGCGCGCGGCAAGTTCGTCGATATCGGCCTGTGACATCCGACCACCATCAGGGATCACTGGCAATTCCATGAATTGCGATTCTACGCAGTAGATGCCAATTTGGCGGCGCGGCGGTCGGTCCGCCGCTGCACGATCCGGGCCATGCGCTCCACGGACAGACCCTGTATCAAAACCGTCGATATCACCACGATGATGGTCGCCACCATGGCGTGGGAACGAATCGGCTGGCCATCCGCAGCCACGATCGTTATCGGCAGTGCGATGGCCATGGCAATCGAGACACCGCCACGCAGACCACACCACGTCATCAAACCAACCTCCTCGATCGACATCGTGGTTCTCCCCATGGCCCGAACGACCGCCCAGGGAATGAGCAGGGCCACGAAGCGGGCTGCCAGCAGAATGGGGATGATGGACAGGCTCCAGAGCACCGAGTTCCAAGACAACTCGACAGTCAGCAGTTCCAATCCGATCATCAAGAAGAGTACGGCGGTCAGGATCTGTTCCACCAGCCCCCAGAAACCGATCGCCGCTCCTTCTTCGCGCTCCCGCAGCACGGCTGCGCGACCGATGACCAATCCTGCGACAACCGACGTGACCGGGCAGGAAACATGGAGCATCGGTACCAGGGTGCCGATGGCGAGCACCACCGCCATGGTCACCAGCACGACGACCGATGCTCGGCTCGCTGATCGAACCAACAGCAACCCGATCCCCCCCATCGCAAGCCCGACCACCAACGCTCCACCAGTTTCCACGACGAAGCCGAGTACCCACCGGTCCGCAAAGGGTGTTTCCGATTTGCCAGTGATCATCGCCAACAGGAAGAGGAACAACACGATCGAGATGCCGTCGTTGAACAACGACTCACCCGCGATAATCTCTCGCACCCGTGTCGGTGCCGAGGTTTGGCGGAGCAGACTGATGGCGGCCACCGGATCGGTCGGCGCGAGGATGGCACCAAACAGCATGAGATACAGAAAGTTCGATGGGTCACCGGCCAGTGCAAGCAGCCCCTTGAAGCCCAGTGCCGTTCCGATCGCTGTCAGCACCACTCCAACAGTTGCCAGCCACGCGACGAATCCGAATTGCCGCGTCATGCTCGCCGGCTCGATTCGAAGCGCCGAGGCAAAGAGCAGCACGCCAAGCAATATGCCCTGCCCGGCCACACCACTGCCATGACCTGCAATCAGCAGCGTGTCAAAGTGCAATGACTTGACGATCGCAATCGCCCGTCCATCATCGATCCAGCCGATCCCCGTCGCTGCCAATACTCCCCCAGCCACCAACAGCCCCGCCAGCATCACACCAATCGCGCTCGGGAGATGAAAAAACCGGTCGTTGGCCCACGCAGCGATGGCGGTAAACCCGACCACCAGCGTCAAAACGGTAAAGGCGTCCATACTCCGCGTTCCTCACTGCACACGGGGGACGCCCAAAGACGATCAGGGGCACGAACCCCATGCTGCAATGATGCCGAGGATATCGTCTGTATCGACCCAGCCGTCGTCATTGATGTCGGCGGGGCAGCCGCTGCAAGCACCCCATGCGGCGATGACCGCCAGCAAGTCGTTGGCACCAACGGATCCATCGCCGTCCACATCGCCTTGGCAGTCTTCGGTCGGATCCACCTCGGCCACCGCACCCGCTGCGTTGACGACACCGTAGCCATAACTGGTGTCATAGCCCGAAGGGCCGCGATCCATCGCACTGACCGCCATGATGTCGCCCACCTCATCGGGTGTCAGCGACGAATCGGCGGAGAGCACCAGAGCCGCCACGCCGGCGGCGTAGGGTGAAGCGAAACTCGTCCCATCGATGGTCACGTAATCGCCACCGTCGAAACCGCCCGACCCGACCCAATCCGTCGTCAGGATTCCCTCACCGGGAGCGCTGAAGGCAAGCCCGTTGCCGTAGGTACTGAAGGATGCCAGATTGCCGCTGCTGTTGATGGCGGAAATCGCGTAGAGCGAGGCAAGGCTGGCCGGGTAACTGATGTTGGAGGAACTGTCGTTGCCGGCAGCCCCGAAGTGCACTACACCCGCAGCGCGGGTCTGATTGAAAGCCGAAGTCACCGAGGACGAAGGAGATCCACCGCCCCAACTGGAATTCGTCACACGAGCGCCATTGTTCGCCGCCCACGAAATGCCGTTGACGATCCACGCATCGGTCGTCTCGATGAACCCGAAGCAGAAGCCGAAGAAGTCAATGGCATTGAAAATGCGGGCCGCCACGACACGGCAGCCGGGCGCAACACCCGTGACGCCGAGATTGTTGTCGATGGTGGCTGCAACGCATCCACCGACACATGAGCCGTGACCGTCGCAAACCGTCGTATGATCACCACCGGTGCCCTCATCGGTAAAGTCGGCACCGGGGATCTGGCTGATGTCGGGGTGGTCCTGATCGATGCCGTCGTCGAGAATCGCCACAACAATGGAACTGTCACCAAAGGTCATGTCCCAACACTCCGGCGCATCCATGTCCATGTCGTTGGACTGATTCAGTGCCCACTGGCTGGAGTACATCGGATCGTTGGGCGTGTAGAAGTGCTGAGCCCACCAGATCGCGTTGGGCTGCGCCCAAAGAACACCATCACGGGCGGCCATGGATTCGACCAATGCGAGCGTCTCGAAGGCGGAGTCCGCATCGGTTGCAATGCGATGCATGCCCGTGTATCCGCCGAGATCGTGTTCGATAATGCTCAAGTCAGCGAGGTCTGCACCATCCGCGAACTGCACAATCAACTCGCTCGTTGGTATCCAAGGAAGTTGCCCTGTGCCGCCGAGGAAGGCGGGCGAAGCGTAGAGACCATTCGGCCCGGACGAGATACCGCGTACAACGCGTTCGATCTGCACCGCCGTCGCGATCCGTGTCAGAGGGATGTATGTCCACCCGGAGACCGAGGATGACATGGCCTGATCAAGATTGAGATTCCATCGCTCGGTCGACGAGGCAAGGTGCGTCTGCACCAACTCGAGCGGTACCTGTATGGCGATCCAACCGCCGTCCACAGCGAGCGGGAGATGTTCGCTGAAGTAGCGAGCGGTCCACGGAGACTCCATGGGCGTCAGTCCGGAATCGGTCGGTCCAGCAGGAGCGGCGGCAGCGACGCACATCACACATGGCAGGGTCCACAACATCGACATGGGCATTCTCCTTCGGGTCGTCCCCCCCGACAGGAGTCCACCCTACACGGACATGACAACAAACCCAAGCGTGGTTCGGCTGATGGAGGAGAATTGGTGGAAAGATCCGCCCCCGGGGATCTCTCAAGGGTCTCCTTGACAGATGCTCTCCAGAAGAGGGTCCACGAACGCCCAAAATCCAAAAAACGCCTCCAGAAGCCCGGAAGACCCCAGGCCTCATCGATGGCAAGTTCAGCAGCAGGATACCGCGATCGGCATCGAGAACTCGGTTGGACCTCGTTGCGATACGCTGCGGGGATGATCCACGCAGTCATCATGTTCTGTGCCACGCTCTCCGTACAGCCCATACAACTCGACGGCAGTTTCGAAGAGTGGGACATGCCCACCGCCGCTCCGTCGATCACTGGCGCCGGCTCGGCCTCGCACATCTATCTCCTGATGAGTCTGAACGGGCCACCGGTCAATCTACAGGGATTGGACAACCCGATGACGCTTCGGCTCGACTGGGACAACGACCCCGAAACAGGCAGGATGGCGGGATCTCTTCCGGGGGTCGATCTCGAAGTGCTTTTCAGCCCAATCCGCGGCAAGGGCGGAAGCGGTGTTGCCGTACGTCGCTCGTCGGATCGCGGCGTGCAGTCATGGGATGAGGTGGGCTTTGTCTTTGCGCCGACCATCGCAAGCAATCGATTTGAACTTTGCTTCCCCCGCACGCTTCGGGGGCTGGATCTGGTCGCCGGTTCGACGATGCCGTGGGAACTCTCATGGACCGATCCCGAGCCGGTCCGTGGCATTGCCCGCGTTGGTGCCGATCGACCCATGGCGAAACCGACCATGAGCACGCCACTCCCCCATCCAATCGGCGGGACGACCCGGGTTGTCACTTGGAATCTCGAAAAGGGCAACCTGCTCAAGCAGCGGCGAGTCGTGACCCGTGTACTCGCCGCCATCGAACCGCACATCGCCCTGATTCAGGAGATCGAAGACGGACAGACCGGGGAAGACCTCATCAACGTACTGCGGGCGGCGGTACCGGAAAGCAACTGGACGATCGATCTCAGTCCACGCAGCGGCACGATCAAGAGCGGTATCGCCACCCGGCTGCCCGCGAGAAGTGTGCGGGCCTTCGACACCATCAAGCGTCGAGGGGAATCCCATGGTCATGTGCGGGCCGCCGCGCTGGGCATTGATATTCCCGGGGTCGGTCCCGTGCTGGCGGTGTCGGCCCACCTGAAATGCTGCGGTGTGGTGGACGGTCCCGAGGATATGAAACGAATTGGCGAGGTTCTTGCCATTCGACGTGCTGTGGAGTCGGCGGAGACGGAGCAAGACTTCCAGGGGCTCATCATCGGGGGCGATTTGAATCTCGTGGGAGGTTCGCTGCCGCTTGACCTCCTGATCGCCCAAGGAGAAGGCTTGATCGCGGAACTGGACACGCCCGAGGATCTGCTCGTCATCGATGCTTGGCAGCCCGACGGACGGGGCTTGCAGACTTGGCAAGAAGACGGGCAAGCCTATACACCCGGACGCCTTGACTACGTCGTCATCAGTGCAAGTTCGCTCCGCCCAGACCCCCGCACAACCGTGGTGCTGGATACGCTGGACCTTCCGGATTGGGCTCTTCGAACCATGAAGTTGCAGAAAAGCGACACGACGCAAGCTTCGGATCATCTTCCGGTCATTGTTGATCTCATGCCAGCATCCTGATCGCTGCCACAGCGACAAGTACGAGAAAGACGGATCGCACAACCTTCAGTGGCAAGACGTGCGTCAACCTCGCGCCCGTCCAACTTCCGATCAAGCAGGTTGGTATCAACCAGACCGAGATTTCAAGCGGCGTGTACCAAGCGATATCGGCGGCGATACCGGGCACGTCGGGAAGTGTGATGTCCTTGTATGTCGCCCCTACCAGTGCTGTGAAGATCATCACGGTCGATGAAACGGCGATGCACTGCCGCAGCGGTATGCGGCAGATGAGTTGGGTGAGTGGCACCGTAATGAGTCCGCCGCCGATTCCAAGCAGCCCTCCGCCAAATCCGGCCAACGAGCCAACCACTCCGCATCGAACACGTGTACAACACGGCTCGGGGGGCTCATCGCCAATCGACTTGTTGTTCTCGTCAAGCAACTGCCGCAGGTTGGTCCAGAAGACATACACCAAAAACAGACCGAAGATCCACATGAGCCAATCGTTGATAATCCAAATGCTCAGCGTCACACCAAGTAGAACGCCCACGATTCCAAAGGGAACGATGCGAACCACAGCTTCCTTGCGGATACCCCCGAGCTTCCAATGGCGAACCGCCGCCGGAATCGCGACAAAAACGGTCACATTCATCGAGGCTGCCTGAGCCAAATGAATGTCGCGGCTCAACAGCAGCGCAATCGCCGGCACATTCACGATGCCGCCCCCGATGCCAAGCAGCCCGCCAAGCAGGCCAGCGACCAACCCAACGCCCACCAGAATGAGAATCTCCCATACCGCGAGTGTCCAGATGGTGGTATCGAGCCATGGCATGGAGAGATGGTAGTGTGACCAAACACATTCACCACCGGATCCGGATGTCGACATCAAGAAGCGCGCCCGGCAAGCGGGGAAGTGGGATTCAAACTACAGTTCTCCCCATGCGCATTCTCCGCGCCGACGCATTGCTGCTTCTCGTTGCCATCATCTGGGGCGTTGGGTTTGTCATTCAGCGGATGGCGATGGAATCGGTGGGGCCGGTGACGTTTACAGGGGTTCGGTTGCTGATCGGCACGCTGTCAATGCTGCCGTTGCTGCCACTGGCCCGGCGGCTTGCGCCAAAGACCCTGAAGCCCGTTTCGCGGCGGCGGCTCGTGCTGGGTTTGACCGGTGCCGGACTGGCGATGTCCTTCGGCGCGGTGCTGCAACAAGCGGGGCTTGTTCATACGACGGCCGGTATCGCCGGATTCATCACGGGGCTGTACGTCGTTTTTGTGCCGCTGCTTGGATTGCTGGTCGGGTACTTCGTCCGCTGGACGACCTGGGTGGCGGTACTCGTCGCGACCGGAGGGCTCTATCTGCTCAGCGTGCAGGGGCAGCCAACCGTCAATCCCGGCGACGGACTCGTGCTGCTTGGTTCGATCGCGTGGGCGGCGCAGGTACTCATCACCGGCTGGCTCGCGCTGCGATGCGATCCAGTGCGGATTGCGATCTTTCAAACGGCCTTTGCCGGCGTCCTCACGCTGCTGGTAGCACTGCCGTGGGAGCAGCCCGACTTCAGCGATGTGCTTTCAATCTGGCCGGAACTGCTCTTCAGCGGCGTACTCGCGGTGGGCGTCGCCTTCCTCATTCAGACCATCGCTCAGCAGGACGCGCCCCCGGCACATACCGCGGTGCTGCTGGCGCTCGAAGCGGTGTTCGGGGCGTGGGCAGGTTGGGCGATTCTGGATGAGCAACTCACAGGCATACAGATTGTGGGCTGTTTGGTGATGTTCGTGGGAATTGTGCTCGCGCAGTTGCGGCCGCCGAGGCCACTTGAACAGGGCAACGCAACTTCACCGCCCAACTGACACCAACCGCCTGCTCTGTCGATTGCTCACCCGCTCGATTGCCCCATGCTGCGAGTTCGACTGCAGCATCACCCCTCGTCATCCCGAATGCGCTCCACAATTTCACGAACGCGGCGAGTGAGGCGCATCTTGGCGTGGCGGATTGCAGCTGGCGTCATGCCGGTTTCCGTGGCGACCTCCTCGGCCGGGACGCCTCGCACGCCGTACAACTCGAAGGCCTGCCACGTACGTTCCTCGACTTCGTTGCGGGCTTCGCCCATGGCACGTTGCAGAAGTTGTTCGGTCCACTGCCGGTCCCACGCGGCATCGAGGTCGCTCTCCACCGGTGGGTCGACCGTGTCATCAAAGCCGGTCGTTGGCCGCTTCTTGCGATGCCGCGCCCGGATGGCATTGAGCGTGACACGCTTGAGATATCCACGGAAGCGACCTTTCTTCGGGTCATACTCAAACCGGTCTGATACGCGGAAAAACCCCATCAGCACATCCTGCAACACATCGTCGGCTTCCTGGGCGGGCAAGCCGGCATTGCGGGCGAAGCCGGCAATGATGCGGGAATATTTGTCGGCAAACTCGTTCCAGCCGAGTTCGCGGTCGAGCGTAGCACCAGCCTTGAGTTTCAGAAAGATGCTCGCGCGGGTCGCGTAGAGTGGATCGCCCTTGCCCCCCTTGATATCCGATGTTGACGATCTCGTTCCGGACTGCGATGGCGTTTCCACCGCTGCCTCCGCCGTCACCGGGTCCGGCGGCGCATCCCCTTCGATTCGAACCAGAATCTTCCATGGGCCGATGAGCAGCAGATCACGGTCACGGAGCCGCTCGGTCTCATCCTTGTCCAGTCGCATCATGTTGATCGACGTCCCCCCGCTGCTCCCGCTGTCCTGAACCACCAGCCGGCCGTCCTCGTTGGTCACAGAGACGTGTTCCCGCGAAACGCTCGGGTCGCTGAGCACCAGCCCCGCGGTACTGCCCCGCCCGATCAACAGCGGCTCACCATCAAAGGTGTATTCGAACTCCTGGAAGTGTTCAGGTCCGCTGACCGCTACGAGGTGAATCTTCGGTTGGTCGGTCATGCTCGGAATGATAGAGACTTGCTCGGAAACAACAGTGAGACGCCCATATTCACCACCAATGCAGCAATGAAGGCCAGCGGGAGGTTGTAGACCTGAACCTCGGTATCCCCGATGGTGATCTGGTTGTCCATCATCACTTTCCACAAGATCGCCACCGTGAAGCCCGTCCCCATGCCGGCGATGCACCCCCACCATGAGGCCCGCTTCCAGAGTACGGCGAGAATGACCTGCGGCCCAAACGAGGCACCCAGAATGGCCCAGCCGTAGGTCAGGACGTACTCATAGATCGTGACCTGCTCATCGATGACCAACAGCACCGCTGCAATGCCCATCGCCAGCACTGTGATGCGATTGATCACGGCATGGTTGACCCCATGTACGCGGTCCAACAGGCGCGACCAGATGTCATTCGCCACCGCCGATGAGGCGACGACCAACTGGCTGTCGGCCGTTGAGCAGATCGCGGCGAGAATGGCGGCCAGCACAAGTCCGCCAATCAGAGGCGGCGCGAGGTTGATGGCCGCGGCAACCAGCGCGTATTCGCCATCACCCGAGGCGAGCATTCCGGTAGCCCACGGCGCCCCCTGCTCGGCCATCGCCCGCACGATGATGCCTGTCGCTACGGCACCTGAGAGCACGAGCGCCGCCCATGTGATGGAGATCACCCCGCCGATGGCGGCGTCTCGCCTTGATCGCATCGCCATGAATCGCACCAGCACATGGGGCTGACCCATGTAGCCGAAGTTGATTCCAAGTGCACCAGAACCAAGCAGGAAACCGATGAGCGCTCCACCGCTGGCGGTGGGCCAGAACCTGAGCAGTGACGCATCACCGTGGGCCAGACCCTCTCGAATCGATGATGCCCCGTGACCATCTGAGAGTAGCCACAGCGGAAACAGCACCAATACGCCGACCATGAGCAGCGCCTGCAGCAGATCCGTCCAGCACGCCGCCCGGAAGCCGCCAAGTGTCACATACACCAGCACGATGGCCGCGCCAATCAATACACCGCCCTGATAACTCACTGCAGAAAAGGAAATATCAAATGCCTTGCCCGCTGCGGCAAACTGCGCGCCGCAGTAGAGAAGCATCGCTGTCAAGATGACGACCACGCTCATGATGCGCAGCACCGGAGCGCGTTCCGTGAATCGCTTCGCAAGAAAATCCGGCAGCGTCACCGAATCATCGCTCGCTGCGATATCCCGCATCCGACCAGCCAGGACAAACCAGTTGAACGCAAACCCAAGCAAACTGCCCGGCAGAATCCAGAAAGCCTGCACGCCATTGGCAAAGGCCCATCCCACCAAGCCGAGCGTCACCCAGCCCGACTCGCTCGAGGCGGATGCCGACAGAGACGCGATCCACGGTCCAAGTGAACGGCCAGCGAGGAAGTACTCCTCGTCACTTCGCCCCGCTCGCCTCGCGGACCAGAGCCCCACCCCCACCACGAGCAGTGTGTAGAGCATGAAGGAGACCGTAAAGACAATCATGCCCATGATCCTACACGGACACCAACACGCGGTACCATCCGCTCGCCGATGTCAGACACCGACGGACATGCCAAATGGGACCGCCGATTCATGCTGCTCGCCGATCACATTGCCACCTGGAGCAAGGATCCATCGCGCGGCGTCGGCACGGTCATCGTGTCGGATGACCGACGCATCTGCGCTACCGGCTACAACGGTCTGCCCGCTGGCGTCGAAGATCGTCCTGACCGACTTGAGCGACCAACCAAATACGATCTGATCTGCCACGCGGAGATCAATGCGATCGTGCAGTGTGCTCGTCAAGGCACATCCTGCTTCGGATCGACAATCTACTCGACCTTCTTTCCATGCAACACCTGCACGCTGGCGATCATTCAGGCGGGGATCCGCCGCGTCGTATCGTGGGAGCCTGCATCCGGCGATGAACACTGGGAAGCCTCCATCGCCACCTCTCGCGAGTTGCTTGATGAAGCAGGCGTCATCCAGACGGTGCTGGAACGCCGCGACGATGCTTGAACTGCAACACGACGACCTCGTCAGGATGACGGACAACCCAGCGGGACTGTCGATCGGCACTATCGCCTCGATGGGCGTACCGCCAGCCGTGTGCCTCCGCACTGCCAGCCCGAACTCGACAGCCTGCGACTGCGAGGCTTTGGGGATGACGATGAAAACGTACCGGAGCGGGCACGCCGCACAGACGCCGACCTGCTTGGAATCGGCTCGGTAGATCCATTTCAAGCCTAAATGGCAAACAAATCCGTCCCGACCCCGTACAAGGAGTCATGCAGCCCCCTTGGTTCCCGAAACAGAGGGAGCGGATCACGCCAACACAGGAGCTCGAAGCATGTATCTCTTGACCCTCCATGACGGCAGACGAGGCCTCTACATGGGTCGAACGAGCGAAAACTGCTTCCTCATGAAACTCCACGGTGAGCAATACTGGTGGTGGATCCCGTGCGGCATGGTGGCCAGAGCCCTTGAACTCCCGGTCTCCGGCTCCAGCAAAGCCGCCTGAGAGGGCAAATCGGCAGTCATTTGACAGTAGACTCCTCTGACGAGCCCGCGAGGCTCCTTGGAGGAGACTGCATTCATGCGATGTGTATTGGTGCTGTGCGGGGCCATGACCACAGCCACCGTGGCCGGGCCGATCGATGAACCTGCCCCTCGGCCCAACGGGCCATTCGAGCACCATCACCGCTGTCATGCCTTGGTCGGCGCCAATGTGGTGACCGCGCCGGGGGAGCGGATCGAGCAGGCCACTCTCATCCTGCGGGACGGCCGCATCGAGGCCATTGGTGTCGATGTACCGATTCCCGCCGACGCGAGACTCTGGCCGATGCACGATCAAGTCATCTATGCCGGATTCATCGAACCTGCGAAGTCGGTTGACGCCGAACCGCCACCACTGGGTCCTGGTGGTCATTGGAACAACCAGATCCACCCACAACTGAATCTCGCAGGCGGGCCGGGGCTCAATGCTTTGACCGCAAGTGAAGCGAAGTCGCTTCGGAAGGCAGGCTACTGCGTCGCCGCGGTCTATCCCGACAAAGGCATCCTGCGCGGCACCGGTACGATCGCGACCATTCCAGAAACAGCGGAATACATGGTGTCCTACGGTCCCACACCCACCATCGCCGCCGCCTTCGACCGTGGCGGGTGGGGCGGGGGATCCGGCCCGGGATCGCTCATGGGTTCCATTGCTTTGATGCGACAAACCCTCGGTGACGCGGCGTGGTACGCCGATGCGAATACCGCCGCCGAACGGAACGGGCTCGAACCGCCGAGTCGCCGCGACGATCTTGCCGCCCTTGCAGGCATTACAGATGGCACCAATGCCCTGCTGCTTCACGTCCGCGACGAGAAAGAAGCCGTGCGAGCAGGCAACCTGTCCCGGGAACTCGGTTTCAAACTCGCCCTCGTTGGATCGGGCGACGAGTTCAAGGACATCTCCGGGATCGCCTCGCTCAAGTGCCCTCTCATCGTGCCGGTCAAGTACCCCAAGCGTCCCACGCTCGACTCGATCGACGCAGCCATGCGGGTGCCCCTTCGCGCTCTCCAAGAGTGGGAACAGGCGCCCACCAACCTGAGGCGGCTCCACCAGGCCGGCGTCACCACATGCGTGACGACACATGCCCTCAAGAAGCCAGCCGACCTGCACGAATCGCTCCACAAGGCCGTCAAGGCTGGTCTGGATCCGGATGTCGCGCTGTCTCAGATCACGACCGAACCGGCCACGATGCTCGGAATCGCTGATCGGGTCGGTCGAATCGCCCCGGGCATGGCCGCCCATCTGGTCATCTGTGATGGGGATCTGTTCGAGAAAGACACTGAAGTCATCGAGACCTGGATCTCCGGCCATCGCCATGACCACGAACACGACCCGATGGTCCAACTGGCCGGAAGCGGCACGCTCACCATTGGCGAAGTTCCGGCGGATGCCACCCTCGACACGTCCAAAAACAAACTCACCGTCACCCTCGCCGATGACACCAAGGCCAAGGTCAAGAAAGTCTCACTCGCCGGGCATCGCCTGACCGCCACCATCGACGGACGGCTGCTTGATACTGAACACTGGTTGCGACTTGCCGGTGTCGTGCGAGGCGACCGTGTCATCGGACGCGCGGTTCTGCCAGATGGCAGCAGCCTGCCGATGCAGTTGGTCATCAGCGAAGCAGGCTCCGTCGATGAAGAGAACGAAGACGACACGTCTGATCCGCTCGATGAGACCGATGAGGAGGAAGTCACCACGCTCACGGGGTCATGGGCTGGATCGATTCAAATGGGCTCGGAGTTTTCGCCACCAATCGAAATCGTCATGGAACACGACGAAGAGGAACTCTCCGGCACACTGCTCATAATGGGTCAGGAAATGCCGCTAGGCAACGGCACACTGGATGAGGAGACAGGATCGATCAGTTTCCGTCGCAGCGATCCGACCCAAGGCGACTACAGCATCACGGGCACCCTCGATGGCGACACCATCGAAGGAACGGCGAGCAGCCCGATGGGTGAGGCCACATTCACCGTGAGCCGCGAATCAAGCGGCAAGACTGCGGATACACCGGAAGAATCCGAACTGCGATGGACCGGCATTCCTGAGCAGATCCCCTACCCGCTGGGCGGGCGTGGGCGTCTGCAACCGGTTCGACCGGAAGAAATTCGATTTGAGCACGCCACGCTCTGGACCGCCGGCGATGCGGGCATCATCGAGGATGGCTGCCTGATCGTCCGAGATGGTCGCATCGCCTACGCCGGTCCGATGAGCGGTGCGCCGGAATCGACCGAACACACCATCGATGCCACGGGTCTGCACATTACTCCCGGCCTGATCGACTGTCACAGCCATACCGGCATCGACGGAGGTGTCAACGAATTCAACGAGGCCTGCACGGCCGAAGTTGGCATCGGAGACGTCGTCGCTGGAGATGACATGAATTGGTATCGCCAACTCGCTGGTGGGCTGACAGGTGCCAACCAGTTGCACGGGTCGGCCAACCCGATTGGTGGCCGAAACAGTGTCGTCAAAATTCGCTGGGGGCAGCCAGCCCGCGGGTTCCAGAACGAGGCGGCACCCAGCGGCATCAAGTTCGCGCTCGGGGAGAACGTCAAACGCAGCGGTGGTCGATATCCCGATACGCGAATGGGCGTCGAGGCGTTCATCCGAGATCGACTCTCCGAAGCGCAATCATACGCCGCAAGGTGGAATAGATGGAACGCGATGAGTACCGAACAACAGTCCAAGCAGATCTCTCCACGGCGCGACTATGAACTGGACACACTGGCCGAGATCCTCGCAGGTGAGCGGCTCATTCACTGTCACTCGTACCGTCAGGACGAAATCCTCGCGCTGCTCCGCACCTGCGAGGAATTCGGCATCACGATCGGCACGCTGCAGCACATCCTCGAGGGATACAAAGTTGCCGACGATATCGCCGCCCACGGTTGTGGTGCCAGTTCGTTCAGTGACTGGTGGGCCTACAAGATCGAAGTCATGGATGCGATTCCCTGGAACGGTTCGATCATGCATGATCAGGGCGTCGTCGTGTCATTCAACTCTGATGACGGAGAACTGGCGACCCGCATGAATGACGAGGCGGCCAAAGCTGTGCGATTCGGCGACCTTCCACCAGCGGAGGCCATCAAGTTCGTCACGCTGAATCCAGCGATTCAACTGCACATCGATCACCGAACCGGATCGCTCGAAGCAGGCAAGGACGCCGACTTCGCCGTCTGGAACCGCGATCCACTCGACTCCTACAGTCTGTGTCTCCAGACCTGGATAGACGGGGCCCGCTACTTCGACCGTGAGGAGGACGCTGAACTCGCGGCCCGAGATGCCGCCGAACGAACACGACTCGTAGAACTGGTTCTGCACGAGGGACTCGGCGCACCACCTGAACTCAAGGAGCCGGAGGAAGAAGAAACCACGCCTGCCTGGGCGCGGAACCCCTACGACACGGTGGATGATCATCGAGGCTGTTGCGGCATTCCTGCTGAACATGAGGAGTCGACGAAATGATTCGCGTCATGAGCCTGCTCACCCTCACGCTCCTGTCCGCCACCGCCCTTGGTCAGTCGCGGCAGATCCCCGCGTCTGATACCGAAGGTCCGGTGCTGCTGATCAACGCCACCATCCACCCGGTGACCGCCGAACCGCTCGAGAGCGGGTGGATGGCCTTCGAGAATGGCCACATCACACTGATCGGCCGTGGCGATCGACCAAGCATCGACGGTGCCGAGATCATTGATCTTGAAGGTCGCCATGTGTACCCGGGACTGGTCGCCGCCGACTCGATCCTCGGGCTTGTTGAAACCGGCATGGCCGAGGTGACGCACGATCATGACGAGCAAGGATCATTCACCCCGGAGGCGCGGGCTGTCGTGGCACTCAATCCGGACAGCGATCTCATTCCTGTCACCCGCGCATCGGGCATTCTGACGGCGCTCGTTGTCCCGGATGGTGGACGGCTGCCCGGCCAAGCCGCCGTCATTCGCCTTGATGGATGGGACTGGGAGGACCTCGCCGTCACGCCCTCGGCCGCCATGGTGATCGAATGGCCCTCGATGGATCGGCCCTCGTTTGGCAGGCGCCAAAGCGAAGGCGGCGAGACAGTACAAAAGCAACTCGAAGCGATCGATGATTTCCTTGATGAAGCCGAGGCCTATCTCGCCGCGTGCGATGCCGACAGCACCCTGACGCCCGACAGCCGCGCCGAGTCGCTCCGCCCCGCCCTCGCGGGCGAGCAGCCTGCGCTGATCAAGGCCTCCACCGCGGGCCAGATCGCAACCGCCGTGGCGTGGGCCAAGATGCGTGGACTCGACCCGGTCATCCTCGGCGGCGAAGAAGCCGATGAGGTCGCCTCCCTGCTGGTCGAAGAGGATGTGCCGGTCATCGTCCGAGGAGTACACCGATATCCCCGCAGCCGCTCCCGCAACCCGGACGAGCCCCACACGCTGCCCGCACGCCTTCGAGACAAAGGCGTCCGCTTCTGCATCGCCCCACGCGATCGACCGGCACATCTGCGGAACCTCCCCCACCATGCTGCCACGGCGGTTGCCAACGGACTGACACCCGAGGAGGGCCTGCGAGCCATCACCATCGATGCCGCCGAGATCATCGGCGTCGGGAAGACCATCGGCAGCCTTGAACCCGGCAAATCCGCCACCTTCATCGTGACCACCGGCGACCCGCTCCAGATCCGCACCGAAGTTGAACAAGCGTGGATCGACGGACGCCCGGTGGATCTCAGCAGCCGCCACACGC
>JASMMN010000103.1 GCA_030748155.1 Phycisphaerales bacterium | reverse complement strand
GTTCTCAATGCTGCCACTGCTGGTTCTGGCTGCGGCGGTGGCGAGAATGTCCGTATCTGAAGAGGCGTTTCTCAAGATGACCGGGGAAGTCATCGAGCGGATGGGATTGCAACGCGTCGAGATTCAAGCCGGCGATCACGTCGGTGAGCAGGTGGATCTGGGGCATTGGCTTGAAGGTCTGGCCCAACAGGCGGCGGCTTACGATGTGACGGGCGTGACCTGGATCGGCATCGTCGTGCTCTTGTGGGCCGTGTACCGGTTGTTCGACGAGATCGAAGCGAGCCTGAGCATGATCGGTTCGGGCGTGCGGCGGCGGAAGATCTGGATTCGAATGACGGTTTCTTCGTTGCTGCTGGTGGTTGGGCCGGCACTGGCGACTTGGGGAGTGACGGTGCTCAATGATCTGATCACGAATCTTCAGGCGAGCGGTATCACGGTGCTCGCCGATGTGGGGCGGATCGTGCTGTCACTGCTGTTGGTCTGGATGTTCGTGACCCTCGCGTACCGTTTCATTCCGGCCGGGCATCTCTCTTGGCGTTCCGCGGCGGTCGGAGCATTCTTTGCAGCGACCTCGCTGATGCTCGGCGAGTGGGCGCTTGAGCGGTTTGCGATGAGTGCCGTGCGGATCAGTCCGATCGGTGGGAGCCTCGGCTTGGTGCCGCTGCTGATGTTGTGGCTCTACGTCATGTGGATGTGCGTGCTGTACGGCATGGAAATCGCCGTGATTCTGTCGCGTGCCAACCGCCACTGGAGGAACTCAGCGTAGTACATCAGCGTGCCATCTCTGTTCGATCTTGGCGGGCGGCCCGATGGTGCGAGTGAACACCTCTGTGAGGTTCGGGATGGCACCGGCGGGATCCAGAATGCCGAGTTCATTCAGGAAGACCGCCAGTTCGCGGCGTTTGTGCATATGCAACCAGGAGATAAGCGAGCCGGCTTGGTCGTAGAGGACGCCGACATGTGAGCCGTTGGCGTGATCGATGGTGTCTTTGGCGAGCAACTCGCCCAGTGGCAGATGGGTCTGCTCCCTGAGGGCATGGCAGAAACCTTCGACGCGCGGCGCATAGCCGCGATCCGGGCCAAATGGCTTGCGGTGGTTGTCGGTTTCGAAAGCGACCGCTATGCCTTCGTGGATCCACGCGGGCCAGTTCGCTCGTCCGGGGAAGGCATCTCCGACATGCACGAGTTGGTGGACGGCCTCGTGGATCGTGACGGCGCTGCGGCGGGCGAGTTCCTCCTGTTGCACCTGCTGGCGGGCAGCGTTCACGCGTTGCCGTGCCTCGGCGATTTGATCTGGATCGGCACCGTGATCTTCAGCGTCCTCGATGTCGATGTCGGCTTCATCGAGAGATCGGCTTGCAGCGGCGAGGTCGGCGCTGTCCCACGGGTCGAAGCAGACGATCCAGTCGAATCGGGGGCTGAAATAACCGCTGACATGCTTGGCGGTTTCGCCGAGGCGTTCGGTCTGCTGGGCGAAGGCGACGAAGTGTTCGTGCTCGTGGAAGAGAATGCACAGCAGACGCTCATCTGGCCGTGGCCGGGGAACCCGCATCACGCGGCACCAGCGATCGTATTGGCGACGGGCTTCCTCAAGCGAATGTTCGACGCTTCGAATGAGTTGGCGATCCCCATCAGAGAGCACGACGTACCGGGCAGTTCGGTGGGGCGTGGCATCGGGAAGCAGCTGGCGGGCGAGATCGACGCTCTTCTGTCCGCTCGTGTGGGTCGGCAGATCGACTGCGAGGGTTGAGGCGATGAGCGTCAGTGTGATCCACATGATGTCAGTATCGGTCTGCAGACGGGAGAGATCCAGTGGCGGGGGACGTTACCATGCGAATCCTTCAAATCAGGAGTACACATGGGCCTCGAAACCGCCATTCCAGTCGATGGATTTCTCCCGACTTCGCTCAGCCGCTTGGTCAACTGGGCCCGCCGCAGCGCGGTATGGCCGATGCCGTTTGCGACGGCTTGCTGCGGAATCGAGTTGATGGCGACGGCTTCAAGCCGCTTTGACCTTGCCAGGTTCGGCGCGGAGGTCTTCCGTTTCAGCCCCCGACAGGCGGATCTGCTGATCGTGGCGGGTCGGATTCCAGTCAAAATCCTGCCGGTACTTCAGCGGATCTATGTACAGATGTGCGAGCCGAAGTGGGTCATCTCCATGGGTGCGTGCGCTTCGACCGGTGGCGTGTTTGATACCTACGCGGTGGTGCAGGGGATCGATCAGTACATGCCGGTTGATGTGTACGTTCCGGGCTGTCCACCGCGGCCCGAGATGCTCATCGAGGGCATCATGGCCATCCAGCGCATCATCGACGAGGATCGAATTCCCCACGACGGCGACGGGAAACGCGTGCCACTCAATCTTGATCTTGAACCCAACTACACGCCCGTTCCGCAGCCGGTTGAAGTGTCGATCAGAGGGCGGAGTCAGGTGCCATCCGGTGGCCCACAAGATACCTGAACGCTTCTGGGGCAAATCCCCGGGTGGCATGCCGCGGCGTTCTCAATGCCGGAAGTGGCGAACGCCCGTTGTCATGCAGGTCACTCCCCGCTCGTTGCAGAGTTGCATCGTCTCCTCGTCCCGTTTGGAGCCGCCAGGCTGCACGATGCAGGTGATGCCGGCATCAATCAGTGCCTTGGGACCATCTGGGAAGGGGAAGAAGGCGTCGGAGGCTGCGGCGGCGGCACCATGTTCAGCGATCGCTGCTTCGGCTTTGGCAACAGCGATGCGGGCGGCGCTCAGTCTGTCGACCTGTCCGCCACCGAGTCCGAAGAGCCGTCCGCCTCCGGCGACGGTGATGGCGTTCGAGACGGCATGTTTGACGGCGACCCAAGCCACCGTGGCATCGACCAGTGCATCCGGGGTGGGTGGGGGTCCTGCCGCGTGTGTCCACTGGCCCGGTCGGGCGATCTTGAGGTCCGGCGTCTGAACGAGCAGTCCCCCCGGGATGGTGCGGACATCGATGCTCGCCGAGCCAGCCGAACCGATTTCCGGCGTCATCACGAGTCGAATGTTCTTCCATCGCTCGATGAGCAGGCGTACGGCCTCGGGATGGAATTCGGTGGCCACGATGACTTCGAGGAACCGTGTACCTGCCGTGATGGCCTCCGCAAGGGCGTCGTCGATTGGGCAGGACATGGCGACGATGCCGCCGAAGGCAGCCAGCGGGTCGCCGGCCCACGCACCTTCGAATGCCTCGACGGGTGTATTTCCGATCGCGGCGCCGCATGGGCTGGCATGCTTGACGACGATTGCGGCCACACGCTCATCGAAGGAACGCTGGAGATCCCGGCAGCACTTGAAGGCGCCAGCGGCGTCGTTGATGTTGTTGAAGCTCAGGGGCTTGCCATCGATGGTCGCTGCATTGGCAATGCCCGCTTCGCCGGTGCCGGGCAATGCATACAACGCCGCCGCCTGATGGGGGTTCTCGCCGTATCGCAGAGGCGTGACGCGGGTGGCGGTCAACTGGAGCCGTGGTGGCAGCGGGTCATCGGTTGATTGGCTCAGCCAGTTGGAAATAGCGGCGTCATATCCGGCGGTTCGCGCGAAGGCTGCCGCCGCGAGTCGGCGACGCAGGTGAAGGCTCGTGGATCCGGCGTTTGCCTGCATTTCGGCGATTACGGTGTCGTACTGCGATGGACTGGTGACGGTGGCGACGAAGTCGTGGTTCTTCGAAGCGGAGCGAAGCATGGCCGGGCCGCCGATGTCGATCTGCTCGATGGTTTCCTTCTCGGTCGCCGAGTTTGATTCGACTGTCCGTTCGAATGGGTAGAGGTTGATACATATGAGATCGATCGGTTGGATCTCGTGGGTCTCCATGGCTTCCACATGCGAAGCAACATCACGCCGACCAAGGAGTCCTCCGTGGATTCGCGGGTGCAGGGTCTTGAGGCGGCCGTCCATCATCTCCGGGAACCCGGTGACATCCTCCACGAGAGCTGTCGCTACACCCGCTGCTTGCAGCGCGGCGGCCGTTCCGCCGGTCGAGATGACCTCGACACCCATGCTGCTCAGCGATCGGGCGAAGGCCACCACGTCGGACTTGTCACTGACCGAGATCAGTGCACGCTTGACTTGGACGAGATCGGGCATGGAGCGGAGCCTACTTGCCGAGCGAGGGTTGTAAGCACTCCAGTTCTCCCTCGCCGCCGAGCAGCAGCAGGGTATTGTTCCTGGTCTCCATCAGGGAGACGCGATTGGTATCGACCGTCGCGTCCACCGATCCGGTACTGGATGAGACAGTCTGGAGTCGCTTCGTCCCCGGCGTCCAGGTCAGCAGCAAGTCGCCGATCGTTGCGATGACATCGCCTTGTACATCGGCGGCGGTCCAGACTTCGATGCCGCTTGGGGCATTCCGAGGCGCGGTTTCGAAACGGACCAAGCCGGTACCGGGAACTTGTTGGTAGACGGCACTTCCATCGAGTACGGGACCGGAGAGGAGCGGGCGGTCGAACAGCCTGCCCCACTTCAGTTTGCCATTCGCAGTGTCGAAGGCGCGGAGGTGTTGGTCTCTGCTGGCGACGAGGGTCGTGGTGCTGCTGGTCGCCGGAACACCGCTGATGGTGTCCAACAACCGACGTTGCCACAGCAGGGCACCCGTCTCAGCGTCGAGGGCCACGAGTTCGCCGGATTGCGAACTCACCAAGACGACCTGGCCGGTGACGACGGGCTGCGACGCGACCCGCCTGCCGATTCGGTGGGCACGAAGGGAGAATCCCATTTTCCATCCTTGCCAGACCACTTCGCCTGCCAGTCCACCGTAGATGTATGAGCCGTTGTAGACAACGCCCGGCGTTGCGGCGAGCCACTCCAGCGGCTGCATGCTCGACTGTGTGGCGCCGTGCACAATGGGAATGCCGGTATTGGCCGAGAGCGATAGAATCGAACTCGCACGGATAACCAGTACCTTCTGATCGGCCGGGATGTGCTGGATGTCGACGATGATGTCGTTTCCGCTCCCGCCGAAGCCGACCCACCGTTGCTGGCCGGATTCCAGATCGAGCATGGTGATTTCATTGTCGGAGTCGATCAGGAAGACGGCTCCGTTGGAGATGAGCATATCGGTGATGGCATTTGCATCGACCGGCTGTCTCCAGGCGATGCGAAGGCCCAGTTTCTCGGCCGACCGGGGGCCGACAGGCATGGTCTGCTCAAGTGCTTCCACACGGGCGACGTTGCGGGTCACGGCGTCCTCATCGACCATTCCTGAGAGTGTGCCGGTGGCGATGGCGACCATGGCCAGTACGCCGCAGTGACGGAGTGGGCGACGGGTGCGAGAACATGGGCAGGGCATCATGTTGGGGGGCTCCTGAGGTGCGTGTGGGGATTCTGGAGTATATACCTCTGCGGCATCACGAGCCGCTATCGTAGGACCACGCCATGTTCACCGGACTGATACAGCATGTAGGCCACATCGCCGACGATCCTATTCCGCAGGAGGGCGGCGGCCGGCATCTGCGGGTCGATCCCACTGGATGGACGCACAGCCCTTTGCCCGGCGAGTCGATCGCCGTGAACGGGTGTTGTTTGACGGTGGCGGATCTCGACGGTGGCGTCTTGGGATTCGACGTCATTGCCCAGACGCTGGAGTTGACGCGGCTTGGGGGGCTGAGATCGGGGGATGCGGTCAACCTCGAGCACGCAGCGACCCCCACAACATTGCTCGGCGGACACATCGTACAGGGACACATCGACACGGTGGGTGAGGTGCTTGTGATGAGCACATCGGACGATGGATGTCGCTGCCGTATCGGTTACGACGCAGTGTTCGATTCCCTTCTCGTGCCGCAGGGATCCGTTGCCGTCGATGGTGTATCGCTCACAGTGGCGGGCCTGGCCGATGGTTGGTTCGAAGTGGCGCTTATCCCAACCACACTTACGGAGACGACCTTCGGCACCTACGCAGAAGGTGACGGTGTCAATCTGGAGTTCGACGTCATCGCCAAGATGGTCGCTCGCCAGACAAGCGGCAGTTGACCTTCTTTGCTCAGCGAGACAGCGACTTCAGGCGATCGATGGCGATGGGAACGGCGTCTCCAACGCGGAGGCCGAGCGCATCGATCGACCCTGCGGGAAGTTCAATCGCAAATCGGACGGGGACACGGCTGGAGTAGCGAGGCAGCCGCTGTTCGTACTGAAGTTGCGATTCCTCCGCGCGGCGGGGCGGTTCGGCCAGCATTCGGTACATGGTTGTCACGCGACCCTGTCCGTCAAGGAAGATCACATCGATGTCGATCAGGCAGTTGGCCATCCAGAATCGGTGTATGACCGGTTCGGAGAAGACGAAGAGCATCCCGGTTCCCTTTGGAATGGTCTCGCGTCCCATCATTCCGCGTTGGATGGCCGCATCGCCGACGGCCAGTTCCAGCGACCAATCATCCGAACCGATTCGGACATGCTCGCGGGTGGCCGCGGATTGCTCGCAGGCCACGAGACACAACGCGAGCAGAATGATCAGCAGTCGATGAGCCACGCCAAGTGCTCCCTTGTGAGCGTGATGTCTTCGGACGCGAGCCGTGTGATGTCGAAGGTAGTCGCAAACTCGCTGGCGTCCATGGGCCGTGGCATGTCCGAGTCGCCGATGCCGCACCAGAGGGCCATGAGCCCCATGATCCGAT
>JASMMN010000102.1 GCA_030748155.1 Phycisphaerales bacterium | reverse complement strand
ATGGCCGAGTCGGTTCGCGTCATACAACGTGGCGCGGCCGATGCGTGTCTGACCGGCGGGGTGGAGAGCCGGCTCAATGTGCTGGCAACGTGGCGGCAGCAGTGCGCCGGACGGCTGGTCGAGGCTGAATCCTCGGATGATCCAGGCACCCTCGTCAAGCCCTTCTCGGAGGATGCCTGTGGCACAGTGATGGGCGAAGGCGGCGGCATTCTGGTGGTCGAAGAACTCGAGCACGCGAAGGGTCGCGGGGCCGCCATCAAGGCGGTGATTGCAGGACTCGGCTGCACGCAGAGCATCGAGGAGAACACGATCACCAGCGCCTCCCCCGAGTCGATCGGTGACGCCATCGCGCAGGCGGTGCAGCAGGCCTCATATGGCCCCGATGACATCGATGCCATCGTGCCGATGGGCCTGGGCATTCCAGGTATCGATCAGGCGGAACGTGACGCCCTGCGATCGGCACTCGGCGAGCGGGCGGACACGCTTCCCATGGTGCTGCTCACCCCCACCACCGGCAACTGCTGCGCCGGACACGGCGCTGTGCAACTGGCCATCGCGACGCGATGTCTGGAAACCCAGCAACTCCCGAGTGGTGCCGCCTCGCTTCGCAGTGTTCTGGTCTTGACGGCCAGCCAGGGCGGTCAGAACACCGCCACCATTCTTTCGAGAGGGGCAGGCGCATGACTCGCCGCCGCGTCGTCATCACCGGATCGGGATGGATCACGCCGATGGGTCACGACATCGAGTCGGTGTGGAAACGGCTCGTGGCGGGCGAAACGTCGGTCGCGCCCATCGACCGCTTCGATGCAGCGACGTTCCCGACCTCCTTCGCGAATCAGGTGCGTGAGTACGACTGGACCAAATACGTCGAAAGCGCCGCTCGGCACGGACAGCCCGGCATGCATACCGCTTTCGCCCTCGGGGCCACGCGGCAGGCGTGGGACACATCCGGACTCGGAGACTTTGCCGCGCTCGACCGCCGCCGCTGCGGTCTCTATCTGGGATCCGGTGAAGGTGTATTGGACTTCGATGCCTATCAGAAGACCACCGTGCCGGCTTGGCAGGCGGAACTCGGCAAGGTCAATGACAGCACTTGGCTTGCCGGGGCGAAAGAGCACATTGCATGCCGGTACGAAGTGGCCCAAGAGCCAAACGAACCCATCGCGCACATCGCCCGGGAATTCGGACTACGTGGACCGGCCTTCAACTGCCTCACTGCATGCGCTGCGAGTACGCAAGCCATCGGCGAAGCGTGTGACATCCTCCGACGAGGGGACGCGGATGTGATGATCAGCGGCGGCACCCACACGATGCTGCACGTGTTGGGCATGACTGGCTTCAACAGACTGACCGCTCTCTCGACCCGAAGCGAAGACTACCAGCACGCCTCGCGACCATTCTCCCGCTCACGCGGTGGCTTCGTGATGGGCGAGGGCTCAGGCGTGATCATTCTGGAGTCACTCGAGCATGCTGAGGCGCGGGGCGCCACAATTCTCGCCGAAGTCACCGGATATGGATCGAGCGCCGATGCCTACCGTATTACGGACCTGCACCCCGAGGGTCGCGGTCCGGCAGCAGCCATGAACGCCGCCATGCGGGAAGCTGGCATCGACCCGATCGCCGCCGGTGAAGACGGACGACCACCGGTCCAGTACATCTCGGCCCATGGAACCGGTACGCAGGAAAACGACGCCATTGAAACCAAGTCGGTAAAACTCGTCTTCGGCGACAACGCGCCGAGAATTCCCATGACGAGCATCAAGTCGATGATGGGTCATTTGATCTGCGCCGCGGGCGCAGTGGAACTGATCACCTGCCTGCTCATCATCCGCGACGGCATCATCCCACCGACGATCAACCTCACCGACCCCGATCCTGAACTCGATCTCGATTACGTCCCCAATACCGCCCGTGAGACCATTGTTGATACCTGCCTGAGCAATTCCTTCGGGTTTGGAGGGCAAAACGACACATTGGTAGTCACGCGGCCTTGAGGTAATTCAGATCTTTTGAACCCGAATTGCAGGGGCTGGCGGTACACTCATTCGGTGGGGTTTTCTTCGGCAATGGGCCGATTTGAGCATCCTCGCTGCCAAGAGCGAGCCGTAGATTGACCCCATGGGAAACGGGGAGCGCATCTTCACATGATTCGAGT
>JASMMN010000101.1 GCA_030748155.1 Phycisphaerales bacterium | reverse complement strand
ACATGTTCATCCGCGCAGCGTCGGGACGATCGCCGTACCCGTACCAGAACAAGTAGTCGACAGCCACAATGAGCGTAGGATCGGCGGCAAGCGCGTGATCCATTTCCACTCGGCCGACCTTCCGTGGATTCGCAAAGAATGAAATGTCGGCGTGTCGGCTCATGGTCGGGCTCGCGCCGGTGAGCACGATGGGCAGCACTTCCGCGAGATCCACATGTCGGTGATGAATGGGCATGGGCTCATCCGAAGGTACGTCGTCTACAACGACGCCCCATCCGGCAGACGCGCTGGCGCCGATGACCGCAATACGAGCAAGCGGATCCGGCGGGGGTGGTGTGTGCTGCGAGGTTGAGGCGACGAGCAGCAACAGGGCGAGCACACTCATGCCGTCGTACTCCGGCGTTCACCGCGATCGCGGCTGCCTTCCCAGACGTCGTAGCCCAGCAGCCGCGCATCGACTTTGGCATTTTTCATGGGAACGCGGCAGGCAGGCTTCAGTCCGATGCGTTTGGCGAGTTCCAAGTTGCCCGTGTAGATCCACGATGACCACCCCCCGCACCGCTGCTTGAGGAAGTCGCCCATACGCGGGTAGAGCGACTGCAACTCGTGATCGCTGCCGAGGCGAAGGCCATACTCGGGATGCAGGATGATGTGCCCGGACTCATCGGGCATGGGCGTATCTGCAAAGTCGCAGACCTGTGTTTCGATCAGATGCCCGACGCCTGCGGTCTCGGCGTTCCGCTCGGTGGCAGCGACAGCATCGGGGTTGATGTCGGTGGCGATGATGGGTGGGCAGGAGGCACCGCCGCGGCGGGGCTTGGCCGGGCTCACGTCGCGGCGGATGTCGGCCCATGTGTTCTTGTTGAAGGCGACGAGGTGTTGGAATCCGAAGCTGCTGCGAAGCAGGCTAGGGGGTCGTCCGGTCGCCATGAGCGCGCCTTCGATGGCCAGCGTGCCGCTGCCGCACATTGGAATGACCAGTGGAGCTTCGCCGGTGTAGCCAGCCCGCATCAGGATGGCTGCTGCGAGCGTTTCGCGGAGTGGAGCAAGGTATGGCACTTTGCGGTATCCGCGATCGGCGAGTTTTTGACCGCTGGTGTCGATCCAGATTTGTGCCGTCTCACCGTGCCAGTGCAGGTGAATGACGGCGCCTGTCCGATCCGGACCCGAGTCGGGGCGGCGGCCGAAGGTGCTGCCAATACGATCAACGATGGCGTCCTTCAGCGTCAGGCTCGCGAACATCGTATTGTCGATGCTCGGATGGTTGACCGCGCAGGTCACGCTCAAGTACCCGTTGAGTGGGACGATGTCCTCCCATGGAATGTGCGAGGCGGCTTCTCGGAGTTGCTCAGGACTTGTGCATGCGAAGGAGTCGAGCCGGTACAGCACCCGCATGGCAATCCTCGATATGAGATTGAGTCTCATGGTGTCGAGCAGGGTGCCTTGGCATTCGACACCCGTGGGGCCACCTTGCTGCACGCGAATGCCGAGCTGCTCGAGTTCGGCGGCAAGCATGTCTCGTTGGCCCGAACCGCATGAGAGACGCAGGGTGGAGGGTGTATCGAAGTTCATGGGGGGATCGGGTCGATGGATGAGGCAGGTATTGGCTGGACAGTATCCCACCCCGGGGGCGGCGTGAGGGTTTCATTGGACGATCTTCCCATCAATCGGCGCGTGACGATTCCCGCTGCCGATCTGCGGATCGAGACCTCCACAGCGACCGGCCCGGGGGGGCAGCGGGTCAACCGGGTGCGGACCCGCGTGAGTCTGATACTGGATTTCGAGGGATGCCAGTCATTCTCGAGCGAAGATCGCCACATGCTCCGCGAGCGGCTTAGCCACCGGATCGCCGCCGATGGCAGTATCCGTGTGACCTGCGGTCGCCACCGCAGGCAAACAGCCAATATCGAGGAGGTACGGCAGCGACTCGCGACTCTGCTCCGGGAGGCGATCGAGCCGATCAAGGTCCGCCGGCCCACCAAACCCACCCATGCGAGCAAGCAGCGGCGGGGGGAGGCCAAATCACGCCAATCTGATCGGAAGCGGGATCGGGGTCGAGACTGGGGTTTGGAGGGCTGAAATGGTGGTCGATCCGGGGGGTCCAATCATGCGGCTGCCGAAGGCTTGATTTACACTCGAAAGGCAAGGGTGGTTGAATACACCCTCGACTCGGCGCATACTTGGGGTCTAAAGGGACACTACCTACGATGAAGATACTGAAAAACGCGGTCGGAGTCAGTTTGTTGGCGATGTCGTACTCCAGCATGGTGGTGGCCACAGAGGTGCATGAGTTCGATCCGCCGACCCTTGTGGTGGACATCGATGCATCCAATTCGGGCTTCGCCCATGGTGCCGCCGTGGCGGTTGCGGATGATGTCGCGGTGGTCGGCCGCCCATTCGATGGAGACAGTGGATCCGTCGGTGGTATCGTCGACGTCTATAGGCGGATCGCGACCGATGCCACTTTGGATAGTGTGCCATGGCAGTGGGTGCCGTGGTGCCGCCTTCAGCCGGCAAGCCCGCTGGCGGGCAGCCGTTTCGGCAACGCAGTAGCCGTTGATGGAACCACTGTTGTGGTGGGGGCGTGGAGTGATGATCGTGCTGGCATCAATGCCGGCGCTGCTTGGATCTTTGAACTGCCCGAGAGTCCGCAGGAGTTGCTGACTTCGGACGTGTTGTTGGAACCAAGCAGCCAATTGGAGGGGGACTACTTCGGGTGGGATGTGACAATTGCAGGCGATTTCATTGCTGTTGGAGCTTGGGGGGTGGATGTCCACGAGCCTGATGACCATGCCGGGGCCGCCTGGATTTTCGAGCGGCAGGGGGGGATCTTTCTAGAGACTCAGCAACTCACGGCTGGATCCGATGCAGAGAGCGGCGACCGTTTCGGGATGGCTGTCGATATGGATGATGATGTGCTGCTTGTCGGCGCTCCGTTTCGCGCCAATGAATCCGGCAGCGTGTATTCCTTCCATCGCGAATCGGGTGGTTGGTCCCAGGCGCAACGCATCGATTCACCAGAGGGTGATGCGGGCGAGCACTTTGGCGCGGCGGTTTGTGCGGTTGTGAATGACTCCCAAAGTGGAGAAGGTGGCGCGGGCATCGGCGCGCCAGGGGATGGAGAACTCGGTCCGCTTGCCGGCGCAGCTTGGGCCATCGGGTATGTCGGCGGCGGCATCTTTGATCTGGCCGAAACCACGAAGATCACGGTCGACGGAGGCGGTGCTTGGGATCAGGCGGGATCGTCCATCGCTGGAGTTGATATTCCTACGATGAATGACGAGGGTGGTGGAGCCGGAGGCATTCTTCTTGGTGTACCAGGCTGGCGCAATCCCGACAGTGGCGAGGTTGAGGGCGCTGTGTTTCTGAAAGAATTTGCCGACGATGGATTCGAGGATGATTCTTTCCGGCTCGATTTCGTTACGGCGGAAGGGGCCGGGACGGGGGCCAGTGTCGCAGTGAACTATTCGTTGGTCGATCAATGGGGCTTCCCCACAGTGACGGTTGTGGTCGGGGCGCCCGGTCGACACGGTGGCTTCGGTGCGGCGACGCTGGTGGATGTGCCGGTAGATGACTCCGGCGAAGACTGCAATAACGATGGTCGATTCGATCCGATGGAGGTACTCTTCGAACCGGACATTTACGACTGTGACGGAAACGGCGAGCACGATGCTTGCCAATTGGATCACGATTCGTGGTTGGATTGCGACAGCAATGGCCAGATCGATTCATGTCAATGGAGTGACGATCCGGCATTGGATTGTGATGGCAATGGCGAACTTGATTCGTGCCAGATCGAGAATGATCCTGCTGCGTTTGATTGTGATGAGGACGGGGTATTGGACAGTTGTACGCTTGCCTCGAATCCGGAGTCCGATTGCGATGGCAATGGCGAACTTGATTCGTGCCAGATCGAGAATGATCCTGCTGCATTTGATTGTGATGAGGACGGGGTGTTGGACAGTTGTACGATTGCCTCGAATCCGGAGGCCGATTGCGATGGCAATGGTGTCTTGGATGTCTGCGAACCGTCTTCGAATCCGATCGATGTATGGTGGATGACAGAGCAGTTCGCCGATGGTGTTGACCTTGCCGGGCTGGGTATTCGGCTCTCGCCAACCGGAAATCAGTCGCCTCCCCTGTGGCAACTCTGCACCACGCAGTCAGGCGATGTTTGGCTGGATCCATCGAGCCATATTCCGCTTTCTCTGACCGACGACGACTGGGAACTGCGATCGCTTCCATTCACATTCAACTATGCCAATCAGGATTGGACGGATGTTTTCGTCGGGAGCAACGGATACCTCACGTTCAGTGTGGGCGATTCGACCTACACCGAGACGCTCGTGGCTCACTTTGATCGTCCTCGCATCAGCGGATTTTTCGACGATTTGGATCCAAGTGAGGGTGGCGAGGTGCTCGTTGGGCTTGGTCCGAGCGGCTCGTTTGTCGTGACTTGGCAGGACGTGCCCCAATACATGATGCCTGGGACCTCCAATACCGTTCAAGTCGTTCTACATCCCAATGGTGTCGTCGAGATGAGTTGGCCGTCTTTGACAGCCACCACGGCGATCGTCGGCCCGTCTATCGGAGATGGTGTGCCGAACGATCTTGTGTTGGCCGATCTTTCCAATGCATGGGATTGCGAGGCGAAACCGATTTCTGGAGGTGATTGCAACGAAAACGGCTTGCCTGATGCGTGCGAAATCGGGCCGGTTGGAGAACCGCTCTGGGGTGTCGAGCACTTTACGGGTGACTTTGATCTTGGATACACGCAGGTCCGTTGGAGTCCGACAGGCTTGGCTCAACCCCCTTTCTGGCAGGTGTGCTCGGAGAATATGCCCACACTGCCCATCGACACCGTGGGGCATTCACAGGTCCTGCTGTACGACGATGATTCGCAGTCGTGGCCGATCGGATTCTCATTCCCGTTCATGGGCGTTGCGCATTCAACTGTGAATATCGGAAGCAATGGCTATGTCGACTTCAGCAGCGAGGGAGATACGGCTCACGAAACGGATCTGTACACGTTCTTCCAGGAATCTCGCATCGCTGGATTCATGGCAGATCTGGATCCGGAGGCAGGTGGGCAGGTACTTGCAGGAAATGGCCCCGGTGGGTCCTTTGTCATCACCTATCAGAACGTTCCCCTGTACTACCAGACGCACGATGTTGACATGCAGATCCTATTGCATCCGGATGGTGCCATCGAGATGGCATGGAACGCCCCCATCCCGGTCGATGGCGTGGTGGGCATCTCCGATGGGACGGGCATTCCGTATGGGTTCTCGCAGGCCGATCTGTCCGCGAGCGGCGCCAGTTGTGAGTTCACGCAGCCGTTTGACGATTGCAACACGAATGGCATCCTCGACGGCATCGAAATCGCCCTCGGGTGCGAGCTCGATTACGACATGGATGGGATTCCAGACTCGTGCCAAGGCGGCTGGGGTCAGATGTCACCAACTTGCTACAGCGACGTGACCCGCGACGGCGTGGTCGATGTGCGGGATCTTCTGCGAGTGTTGTTCGCTTGGGGCGACGTGAAGTTCGCGGGTCCCAATGCCAATTGCGACCTTGCGCCACCGAAGGGCGATCTTCGTGTGGATTTGGCGGACCTGCTTGAAGTCATCGTTGATATGCAGGAGGGCTGCGGTCAATCGTAGCGGGCGATCGATTCCTCGATGATTCGATACGCGTCCACTCGATCCTTCCACCCGTAGGTGTCGGCGGACTTGTCTTCAAGTTCCTTGTAGATGTGGAAGAAGTAGTCGATCTCCCGCAACGTATGTCGCGGAACATTCTGGAGGCCGTGCATCTCTTCCTTTCGCGGGTCTGAAACTGGCACAGCGAGGATCTTGTGGTCGAATCCCTTGTCGTCCTTCATTTCAAGGACGCCGAGCGGACGAACTTCGATCAGGGCGCCCGTGAAACAGTACCCATCGAGCAGCACGAGCACATCGAGCGGGTCGTCGTCTTCGGCGAGTGTCCGCGGGATGAAACCATAGGCGCCCGGATAGTGGACCGGACTGAAGAGTGCGCGGTCGAGTCTGAAGACGTTGAATTGCTTGTCGTACTCGTACTTGTTGGCGGTGTGTGGCGGAATCTCGATGATGGCATTGATGATCGCGGGAGGATCCGGACCGGTCGGAAGTTCGAGATAATTGACGGTCATGGCAGTGGATCCTCCTTGTGGCGCATCCTATCGGCAGGTCAGCACTTTGGGGAGTGATTCGCACACCACATCCATGTCCGAATCATCGATCGCGAGGCTCGTCACGGCGCGGATGGTGTGGGGGCCCGAGTCGAGCATGCGGATCCCGTGTGACTCGACCAACTCAACCACGGTTGCTGCATCGGCTTGGACATCGAAGTAGATGATGTTGGTTTCGACTGTGTCAGGATCAATGGATATGCCGTCGATTCCCGCGAGCGATTCCGCGATGCGTCGAGCATGGGCGTGATCATCGACGAGTCGATCGCGGTGGTGGTCCAAGGCATGCAACGCTGCGGCGGCGAGTATCCCACTCTGCCGCATGGCCCCGCCGAGCATCTTGCGGGCGCGGTGCACGCGGTGAATGGTGTCGGCGTCGCCGCAGACGATGGAACCCACCGGGCAACCCAGGCCCTTGGAGAAGCAGGCCGACACGGTGTCGAAATGCCGGGCATATTCGGCAAGACTCACGCCACTTGCGGCGGCGGCATTCCAGATTCGTGCGCCGTCGAGATGGCATCGCAGGCCGTGCTTGCGGGCTTCGGCGGTAACCGCTTCGATTCGGCGTAGCGGCCAAACGGCGCCGCCACCCCGATTCTGCGTGTTTTCAATGACGAGCAGCCGTGATGTGGCAAAGTGGTGATCGTCCATTCGTATCGCAGCGGCAACATCCTTCGGTTTGAATTGTCCCCGCGGCCCGTCCAGCAATGCGATCGAGCAGCCGGAGAGCGCCGCCCAGGCCCCCGCTTCATAGCAGTACACGTGGCTGTCTCGGTGGCAGATGATCTCGTCGCTGGGTGATGTCTGGGCCCGGATGGCGGACTGGTTCGCCATGGATCCCGACGGCACGAAGCACGCGGCGTCCTTGCCGAATAGCTCGGCACATCGTTGCTGCAGCAGCAGCACCGTCGGGTCGTCGCCGAGTACATCATCGCCAAGCGGCGCGGCCATCATCGCCGCTTTCATGGCTTCGGTCGGTTGTGTCACGGTGTCGCTTCGTAGATCGATCATGCAGATCATGATACTGCGGCGTTCTGGCGGGATCTGGTATACCTCTCACCCATGAATGCAATCCCCGCGCCGCGAATGGGCTTTGGACTCGGCAGCCGACTGTCCTTCATGATGTTCCTGCAGTATGCGATCTGGGGAGCGTGGTTGCCATTGCTTTGGCCCTTTTTGCATGACTATCGAGGCTTCTCCTCAGGTGACATCGGCTGGATGTTCATGGCCGGCGGCGTGGGCGCCATCATCGGCCCATTCATTGCCGGACAGGTCGCGGATCGCTGGTTCAACACCGAGAAGTACCTCGGCCTTAGTCATATTGCTGGCGCGATCGTTGTCTGGCAACTCGCTTGGATCGAGTCGTATTGGGCCTTCTTCGCGATGTCGATCGTGTACTCGGTGATCTACGCGCCGACACTTGCGCTCACGAACTCACTTGCCTTTCACCACATGCCAGATCGAGATCGCGACTTCGGAAAGGTGCGACTATGGGGAACCGTCGGATGGATCGCCGTAGGCATCGGCATCGGACAGTGGTTGTTGCATTCATATTCGTCCGAAGAGACGGCGGTTGGCATGATGGACGCATTCAAGTTGAGTGCCATCATCGGCGCAATCATGGGCGTGTACTGCTTCACGCTTCCGAAGACGCCGCCGCAAAGGGGTGAGGAGGCCTCAGCGACGGCTGAGGCCATCAGGGAGGTTCGGCGGAACCCGCTGCTGACACTGTTTCTGATCGCCGTTCCGGTCAGCATGATTCATCAGTTCTACTTCGTCTATACCTCTGGCTTTCTCGGCCAGTATCAGACGCAGGCAGAAGGTGCCATCAAGGCGATCAACAGCGTGTTCGGCGTCGGCGGCGGGGGGCTCATGACGATCGGGCAGATGGCGGAGATTCTCGTGCTGTTCCTCATCCCGTTTGTCGCCGGAAAGTGGTCACGCAAGACGCTGTTGGCGATCGGTCTCTGCGCCTACACGCTGCGGATGTTCCTCTTCTCGCAGGTCGAGTGGATCAACAGCGTGAGCGGTATGGGCGAGATCGG
>JASMMN010000100.1 GCA_030748155.1 Phycisphaerales bacterium | reverse complement strand
AGCAGCGTGTGATCCGAACAAACGAACGACGACCAGACCTGCGAACTTCCCCGAACACTTCCCCTGAACCAACGTCCACAACGGACATCTAAGAGACCCCGAGAACGCGACCCCTGAGCAGAACGACTCAAGTCGCCACGGCCACACACGGTCGAAAGAGAGCAGAGACCATGAACAAGCACGAACTCATCGAAAGCGTCACCGCCAATCAACTCAAAGACGACTTCCCGATCTTCAGCATCGGCGACACACTCGACGTTCATGTCCGCATCATCGAGGGCGACAAGGAACGCACGCAGGTGTATCAAGGTGTCCTGATCGCCCAGAAAGGCCGCGGCGTGAACCGCACGATCACAGTCAGACGCATCGTCGCCAATGAAGGTGTTGAGCGGATCTTCCCGCTGCACTCCCCACACATCGCCAAGATCGAGGTTGTCCGCCACGGCGACGCTCGCCGCGCCAAACTGTACTTCCTACGTGATCGCGTCGGAAAGTCACGGCGTCTTCGCGATCAGCGGCGTGGTCTCAAACACGTGTAATCTGCATTCGACCCCCTTGGCCCCTCTCTCCCGCGCTAACGGGGCGAGCACTAACACAGCAGGATCCGACAGGTCTATCCGGCCTTTCGAAGATTGCACGCCCGAGTGATTGCCGACGAACGTCTTGCCTTCAAGGGTGGCGCATCTTCCGTAAGCGGACCTGCGCGGTGAAATCGAGCCTTGCGAATTGCCAGTTCCATGCCTCGCAGCGCCCTGCGGGCCTCAGCAAGGGCATCTACGCGTGTGCTGCTCATCCGATGCATGAGACTCTCCTCAGGGCCCTCTCAAGGCCCGTCTACGCCCCACTTCGACCGGATGCGACCCCGACTTGACCAAGATGTCGACGATTCAGGCCGAGCCGCTCTCACCGCCATTGAGCGGGGCATCGAGTATTCGCGCAGCTTCGGCGGCCGCCTCGTCATAGATCGTGGCGAGCAGGCCCGCGAGCGGAAACTGCCCTTCCAGTGTCGAGGAGCCAAGACGGCGAAGCAACGCATGAGAGACATGTGGCTCCGACGGCACCTCTGGCAAACGCCCATGGGGTCGCCACCACGTATCGAGGCACTCGGCAAGCGGCGGGCCAGTGGCTATGTTCGGATCGAGCACAATCGGCGGGTGCGACACCGCTTCGCCCTGAGTTCGAAGCGCCCGGTGATGACCGAGCCGCTCGATGAGCGTGGCGCACTCCATGCCCCGCACGCCGAGCATGCACAACGGATCGCGATACAACCGCTCCGCAGCAAGCCAGGCAAGCGCCGCCACACGCCATCCATCGCGAGGGCCACCCTTTTCAACGGTCGTTTCAAGATGTGCCTGCTCCGGAATCAGCGGCATGCCGCACCCTTGGAACAGATCCTCCAAGCCGGCTGGCACCTCGTCCTCAAGCAGCTTCGCCGCCCAAATCGCCTCACATGCCATCGCCTCGATCAGCTTGGCCCACCCCATCTCGTCAATCACCGGCATTGTGATCTGCACCGCCAATGATGATTCGGCATCGGCCTGCACCGGACCGCTGATCACGCCAGCCTCGACCGACAATGACCGCACTGCACCATCACGAGCCGCCAGAAGGCCTTCCTGCATGGAGTGTTCCCCAACGGTGGCCTCAATGAGCCGAAGCCACGTTCCACATATCACAGCGTCGAGCAGCGATTGCTCATCAACTTTGAGACGCAACCGCCCCCCCCGCCGCCGCGATGGTCGCGGAGCCTTGCTTCCCATGTCGGCACGGCTCATGCCCCCACCTCCATCGCCGAGCCACGCAGCAGCAGCAGATCGTGCAGTTGTCCCGTCGTCATCTCTGTAAGCCAACTGTCGCCGCTCCCGATGATCTGCTCGGCCAGTTGCGTCTTCTCTTCAATCATCCTGTCGATCCGCTCCTCAAGCGTGCCCATGCAAACGAACTTATGCACGTGCACAGTCCGTGTCTGCCCGATGCGGAAAGCCCGATCCGTCGCCTGCCGCTCAACCGCCGGATTCCACCAGCGGTCGTAGTGGAACACGTGATTGGCGGCAGTCAAGTTCAAACCGAGACCGCCGGCCTTGAGCGAAAGAACAAATACAGGCGCATCACCCCAGGGTGACTGGAACTCATCGATCATCGACTGCCGCCGCTTCATCGGCGTACCACCATGCAGGAACAGGGATCGGCACCCGAGATCGTGCTCGACCATCGCCGAGAGCAACTTGCCCATCCGACGGTACTGCGTAAACACGAGCGCCCGCTCTCCGGTCGCCAGCACTTCGTCGAGCAGCGTGATGAGCCGCCTCGACTTGCCGGACCGCTCCGAAAGCCGCTGAATCTGGTCACCGCTGTGGGCCGACACCACCACTTCATCACCCGACTCCGCAAGTGCCGGGTGATCGCAAATCTGCTTGAGCCTCGCCAGCATCGCGAGAATGAGCCCACGCCGCTGGATGCCCTCCGTGCGATCGACCTTGCCGATCATTGAATCGACGACAGCGCGATACAGAGCCGCCTGCTCGGACGAAAGTGTGGCGAACTCCCGCGTTTCAACGCACTCTGGAAGATCGTCGATGACGTTGCGATCCGTCTTCAGCCGGCGAAGCACGAACGGTTGCACCATGCCACGCAGCGATGCGGCTGCGTTGGCGTCACGATGCCGTTCGATCGGCCGCGAGAATCGGCGTCTGAAATCCGGCGCCGCGCCGAGGAAGCCCGGATTGCAGAACTCCATGATTGACCAAAGTTCGCTCAGCCGGTTTTCAACTGGTGTGCCGGTCAAAGCAATGCGCCGTTCGGCTTCCAAACCACGAATCGCCTGCGCTTGCTTGGTCGGTGGGTTCTTGATGTACTGCGCTTCGTCCAACACAATACGATGCCACGGCACATCACCGAGTGTTGCGACATCACGCGTCACCAATGCGTACGTCGTAATCGTGACATCGCACGAGGTGGCGATCTTCTTGAATGCCTCTCCGACAGGCCGATCGGGGCCATGCTGCACGTGCGCAGTCAGTTCTGGCGCAAATCGTTTCAGTTCACGCTTCCAGTTTCCGACCACCGACGTCGGTACGACAAGCAGGGTCGAACCGACATCGCCGCCGGCTGCCCGCTCATGCTGCAAGAGCGCGATGAGTTGCACGGTCTTGCCAAGACCCATGTCGTCGGCAAGGCAACCACCGAGTCCGAACTTGTCGAGGAATCCGAGCCAACTCAGCCCGGCCACCTGATAGGGGCGCAAAGTCCCGCTGAACAACTCAGGCTGATCCAGCGGCGTCACACCCTCATCGGACGGTCCCTCCAAGAGTGAAGCCACCCACCCGGTTGCGTCGATGCCGAGGATCGCCAAGCCCGTTTCAGACTCAACTTCGTCTGACGCCAGGCGCATGGCATCCAGCAGCGTGGCCTCGGTTGCTTCATGCCGCTCAAGTAGATCGATGGCTTTGGTCAGTTGCTCTTGATCGACTTCGATCCATCTGCCGTCTACCTGTACCAGCGGTGTCTGTTGATCACGCAGGCGGCGAAGTGCCTCCAGCGACAATGGTTGATCACCCACCGCCACTTGCCAGCGATACTGAATGGAGGTTGTCATGCCGCGTGGTGGACCGTCGAGATCGTCGATCTCGCCGCTGTCGATCACCAGCCGCAGGCCAAGCGTGTTGTCCTTGCCGCCCCACCAGGAGGGCACGGCGACAATGCAACCGGACTCTTCCAAGAGTGGTCGAAATTCGCCCAGCAGCGCCCATGCCTCGCGGGTAGACAGTGTCAGCCTGCTCGGCGTCGCCTCCTCAAGCAGTGGATCCAACGCTGGCCACAACCGCGCTGCCCGGGCCAGTTCCGTCAGCAGCACATCCTGTGGATCGCTCTGCCCTGCCATCTGCACAGCTTCAGGCGTGGCCTTCCAGATATCTTCGGCCGTCACGGCCAGCGTCACGTCGGCTATCGCCGCGAGCCCCAGCGTCAGATGCCACTGCTCACGGTCGCCTTCCGGAGGTCGCACATCGAGCCGCAGCCGCAACGATTCGCCGGCCGCAAAATCATCAAGTCGGGCGATCCATGAGCGAGCGCCTCGCAGCAGCGGCACGGTATCTCCGCCCTCGACCGCAAGCACCCGTGAGCCGCCGAGTAGACCGCCGAGCCACTGCACGTGCGGATCGGTGGGATCACGTCCGTCGATGGCGTCTATGAAATCCTCACGCCGGAGCATGGTCCGAATCAAGTCATCGGCCATTGCCTCGATCGCCGCCTCCAACCGCGGCCAAGCATTCTCGCCGAGCGTGTCATCCACACCACGCGCCACCGGCGGCATGGCGGCAAGCAGACCGTTCAACCGTGATATGGCCTCCTCATCCTGAAGCCAAGGCCGCCACATCGCGAACAACTGGCCTTCGCCGCCCTGTCGCATCGACGGAACAAACCGCTGCTGCTCAACTCGATCGGCCGCAAACCTCGCCGCGTCCGCCCAGAACAACACATCATGCCCGGGCTCTTCGTCAAACACAATGTCGCCGCTTGCAACCGCCAGCAGCAGCCGCAACCCCTCGACAGGCGAGACACTCCGCGTTGCAATGCGAAAGCGGGCCAGCCACGGCTCACCGCTGCGATCAACACCACCAACCGATGCGGCAAGCCGATCGCTCGGAAAGGGACCAAGCAGGTCGCGTGGCAGACGGAGTACACACTCATCATCCCACCCAATCAATGCTGCCGGACCGAGGCATGGCGTGAGTTCCGAACGCCTTGTTCCATACGGATGCCACGGAAACGTCTGATTGGACGGCTCGCTCGTTGCCCGCGGCGGTCCAGCCTCGCTCACCAATCGCCAACGATCGACAGACTCGGCCCAGAAGTGAAACCGATCGGCTGTGAAGGTGGCGTGGAGGATGTGAGCCAATACGATCCCTCTCTCCCTGAGCACGGAATGACTCCCGCTGCGGGAATCCTGAGGATGATCGCGCTGGGACTCGAACCCAGGACCTACCGCTTAAAAGGCGGTTGCTCTACCGACTGAGCTACGCGATCTGAAGCCCCGAAGTCTACCACGCCCCGGACCTCAATCGGCCCTGTGGATGAATTCTGAAGGGGAGGGCGCGGATTCTGCGCCATCGGCAAGGGCCGAGAATCTTTGGGCCAGCGATTGAATCGCGGTCGATTTGGGGGAGGTATCACCACACCCGCCACCCGTTCGCCCCCCAACCACCCTCGGCAGGAGTCCCTTGTGGAACCACGCGTCAGCGGATCTCAGCAGCAGATCAATCAACATCAGATCTCATTTCAACGGAATGGTCATATTTGGCGGCTCCAATGGCAGTGCGGGGAAGAAGAAACCTTGATCGACACGCTGGCCGCACTCGCCGGTGACCCGGATTGCCCGCTCGATGCGTTCGATCAGGCACTTGTGGAGAAGCATCTTCGATACGGACCCAAATAACCCATTTCAACGAAAGAGCGGCGCGCGGGGGCGGGGGGGGGGGGGGGGTCGGGGGCGGCGC
>JASMMN010000099.1 GCA_030748155.1 Phycisphaerales bacterium | reverse complement strand
GTGCCCATCCCAATTCCAACGAAAAACAAAAAGTTTACGTACTTCAAGGCGAGCCTTCCAACAATCAGTACGCGGCCGACGGGCAGAGCGAAGAGCATTGCCCTGTCTCACAATGGAATAACCACGCCGGCTGTACTCGTCGACTCTCCTGAGTCGACCGCCATCTCGGACTTCCACAGCAGGCGGGCAGAGTTGTGGGGGCCACCGCTGGTGCGGGGCGCCGGACGGGCTGCTGCGGTCGCGATCGCGCAGAATCAAACGGACAATGACCTGATCAAACTCGGATTCCTCATCGGCGGCGTAGTTCTGAGCGAAGTTGACGAGGCCGACCAACGCATCTGGTCTACAGCCCCAGCTGAGTACTGGATTGCCTCGTTGCCACGCCCAGTCAACAACACTGCCGAGTTGATCGTAGATGGGCGTCCAATCTCAACCGTCCGGATTGAAGATGGTCAGGACTTTGCCTACATTCGCCTGCTGAACAGTCAGGCGGCCCTCGTCCATTCCGGCAGCAGCAGGCCAACCAACTAGTTCGTTTCCAAACAATGCACAACAACACCAATCAAGACAACATCCGCCAACCAAGGAGAAGTTTGGTCATGCATCGATCAATACACAATACCGTCTGCCTCGCCTTGCTCATGGTGGCTGCCGTTGGATGCAGCCAATCGAAAAATGTGAGCAGCGTCAACAGCGCCAGTCAGATCTCCGGTGCCGAGTTTCGAGACTTTGGCAACCTGCTCGTCGATAAACTCGGTAAGAATCGTGTCCTCTTAGATAATCGCGAGGAATACGGACGAAAGCCCGTCATCATGTGGACCCGCATGAAGAATACGACCAACGATCCGCAGATCAGTCGTAGTTATGAGTTCATGTACAACAGTCTTCAGGAGGCCCTCGTCAACTCTGGCGCTGCGACGATCACAGATCGCTGGGGAGGCGCAGACAAACGGAATCAGTACGCCAATGACGTTGACGATATCGACATGTCAGAAGATGCTGCCCATGACTACACCATCTCCGGAAAGGCCTCAAAGCCGACGCTCTTGATGGCTGTCGAGATTGTAGAAGCCAAGACAGTCGGACGAAAAGGAACGCAGTACGACTACGATGCCAAGGTCGTCCTGACCGACGCCTCAACAAAGGAGCAGGTGTGGATTGGCTTGATTCCCGTACCCCCACGATACCTGCAGTAGATATTCCCATGATGACTTTCAAGCACATCACACTGAGCTCGATCACCACTTTGCTGGCCATGTGCGTTGCCGCACTGGCCGATTGCCCGGCGGTCCCCCCCGAAATGGAGTCGGCCACCCGGCAACTCACTGGTCGAGGGGAGAGCGGCATCAGTTCCGATGCTGCGTTGCATCAGGCCCTGTATGACGTCATCCGCCAGGAGGGTGTTCATATTGAGGGCAGCAACAGATTGGAAGAGCAATTCCAGCATGTTCTAGAGCAGGCCGAGAATGAGGTCAAAGAAAAGATGCTCGCATCTTCATCGTCCTCGGAGGACATCAAGTCATGGTCGAGTGGAATCATTCACTCCTATGCCATTCTCCAACGATCGACCGCAGCTCCTTGGACGGTCGAGGTGTGCGCGAACATTGTCCGGTTCGATCCAAAGAACCCTCGCTTCGGCCTCCCACCAACGGTTGCGGTGTTTCCCGCCACGGCTCGCAAGGCGAGCTTTACCGTCGAAGGAAAGCCATTCGATCCGGGGCGTCTACTCAAACAGATCGAAGCGCGGTTTGAGCGAACACTGGTCGACTCAAGAACCATGGATGTCATTCAGGAGTCATGGGATCCTAAAGTGTCAGAGTATCGAAGCTTCTTCCGGAAGCGAGCCCAAGATGGCGAAATATCCATCGCCGAGACCATGAAACTCGGGCATCAGTTGACCGCAGACTATGCCCTGACCATTTCGCTCAATTATGTGTGCGTGGCTAAGTCAGAGAAGAAATCGAGTGTTGGCACCTTCAAGCAGACTGACGCTGATGCAACGGTGATTGCCGAACTAGTCAATGTTGCGACCGGAAAAATTGACTGGCAGTGGGACGCGCCCACCCGCCTCAATCGAACTGACTTGGCCGAGGCCAAGGCGGATAAAGGTGTGCGATCCCGCATGTCACCTGAAGAACTCGCCGTTGATACGTGTACAACTGCGGCAACAGACAGCCTTCGTCAATTCCTGAATGGGATGGCACCCGCGTCTGATCGTTTACCATCACGCGTTGGCCGCGGACTTCGTATTGATGTCAATGGGGTCTTGACCTGCAAAGTGCTCGATTCCTCTGTTCGCGTTTCGGATGTACTCATTGTCGAACGCATCATTCCCATGGAGGTCGATGGGAAAGTTCTGGAGGACCTCGAACTGGTGTGTGTGGCTACAGTGGACCGCCTGCTCATGGACGGGATCATGAAGGTCTTGCCGAAGCAATCCATCTCGCCAGATGACGACCCCCGCACGCTCGTGCTAAGACGTCGGATGAGCCACGAGCAGTGATCTAGGCGACTAACCGGAGCAGATTGGCTAAGGGAAAACTGGCTTTCTAGAATGGATTCGGTGGGTGTCCAGTGAAACTAGGCCCGAATTGGATGGGTGTCCAGTGATCACGCCGGCCGATCTGCCCGCTTTGTACTTGCCGCGAATCCCGCGGCAAGTATGCTGAAGACCTTGGAGGAGGAGGAAGCGGATGGCCCACGTATCAATCATTGGTGCTTGCCTTGCGTGCGCGGCAGCCGCGACGGCATCCGGCGGCCCGCTTTCGTGGGTGGTCACTTCCCCCACCTACCGGCTGCTCAAGCAGGACATCCTGATCAATGCCGACTGCTGGGACACCGAGCCGCGGATCCTCGCCTCTGGTCTCGGCTTCACAAAGATCATCGGCATTCCGGGACTGGGCATTCCAGGGCTCGGCGAGTGGCTCTGCCGCGCGGCCGGCGGCACGTGGAACGATGTGCCCGGCGACAATGTCCCGCTTCGAGCACACACTTCGGCGGCATCCCCCTTCACCACATGGATCTCCTATGGCCGCTTCGTCTTTGGACTCGACGGCTATCCCACCGAGTTCAGTTGGCCGGTACAGCCAAGCACGGTCGACCCCACCGACTTCCGTGTGACGCTCAGCGACGGCTCGGTCGTCACGCCAGAAGCCGCGTCGATCTTCCCCAACTTCGAATTCAACGAACGAAGCACCGTTGTCATCTTCGGTGAATTCGGTGATCGCCGGGACCCCTACACCGACCCAGACGCCGTGTACGTCGTCAAGTTCGAAGTCGTTCAGGACGACACGCCGCTCACGCTCATCGGACCTGGAGGCAAGATGGCCTCAGCGGTGGGAATGAGTTATGGCGACGGCGTCACGCCGATGACCGCCTATGCAAGCGGAAGCGGCCCGACGCTGTGCGCAGCGAAGATCAGTCGTCTCCGCACCCTCGGCGATAATGGACCACGACCATTCCAAGGCGCGCTGCCCAATCACGGCAAGGCGATTTGGGGACCACAGGCGAAGTACCGACTGCGGGTGCTCACGACCGGCGGCTTCTCGCCCGACGGCGTCGCGTCGGTGTTGCCGAGCGACTTTTCTCGCTTCTTCCGTCTCCGAGCCGAAACGTCGAGCGGCGATGAAGTCTGGATCACCGACACGAACACCGTGTATGAGATCGACGGACACGAACTGGAAGTGCTTGGGCTCGCCGACCTCGGCCTCACCGCCGACCAGGACCCGTGGACACTCGCCTACGCCGAAGACCACGACAACCAAATCGACATCATCCTGCGCGGCGACAGCGCAGCAATGCGCACCATCACGCACGTGCACATTCCCGCCAGCGGCACCTACGACCCCTTCTACAACCCGGGCGGCCCGGGCAACGACCCAACGCCCGGCGTCACCTACACGCAGCCCGGACCCGAGACGATGCAACCGGTGCTTGATTGTCTCGATGATCCGCTGACAGTGACATGGATCAAGCGGCAGTAACAACGCCACAGATCCGCGTTGTTCTGGTAGCGTTCAGATGTGTTCGTGTGTCTGCTCACCAATCAAGACGTCGATGATCCATCCATCGCCGAGTACGACTGGCCGTGTGACCCGCGGCCGCACCTGCCACAGGTCGATTGGCACACGGTGGAACTCGGCGCCAAGGCCGAGGCCCCGCGAGCGGTCAAGCGGC
>JASMMN010000098.1 GCA_030748155.1 Phycisphaerales bacterium | reverse complement strand
CCAGACCGTGACAAGAATCATCGCCGAGAGGGTCAGAACGGCCACGAGCCGAATGAAAATATCGCTTGTCATGTGCCGCAGCACCGAGCGGTAGAAGCCGAAGGCCGCCAGCGTTACCACTGTAATCAGGATCGCCAGCGGGAAGATCCAAGCCGCCTGCTGCATCCAGACGGAGAACGGATCCTCAAACCGCAGGAGATAGGCCGCCCAGATCGACAAGGCAATACAGCCGCCATCCCCGACGACCGCCACCAATTGTTTGGTCGGGCGGGGAAGCGCGACGATCGCCCTCGCCATCCGGCCGCCCACGCCACGCACGCTCTTGTCATCTATGCCACTCAACGCCGACAGCCTTTATTGGTTACTTGCGGCACGCGAAACGGCGTACGCAGCCCGCCGAGCGTATCGCATCCGAGACGACGAATCAAGGATTATCCCTCCCCTTCACCCTTCCCTCTGGCCTCGGTTGACCGTCCGCCCTACAATGGCCGTTTCCGCAATCGAGCAGCGCATGCCAAGAGGTCCTTCCCGGATCTATCGGGGGGAGTATCAGCACCGTGACAGAATCCAAGTTCATCGCATCGGGGGACCTTGAAGACGCGATCGCCATCGTCGTTGGCACGCGGCCCGGCATCGTGATGTTTGCGCCGATCATCAAGGCGTTTGAACGCAGTGGGCTGGAGCACTTTGTCATCCATACTGGCCAGCACTATTCGCCAAACATGGATGGACAATTCTTCGCCGATCTCGGACTTCGTGATGTGGACCATCGGATTGAGGGCGTTCCGGAACGACGTACACACGGTGGTCAGACCGCAGCCATGCTGGAAGGTGTAGAGAAGATCTTGCTCGACCGCCGCCCAAGACTGATTCTCGTTGGCGGTGACGCCAACACCAACCTTGCAGCCGCACTTGCTGCCCGGAAACTGCACATCAATGTCGGCCATGTCGAGGCGGGCGAGCGGAGTTACGACTGGCGAATGCCGGAAGAACACAACCGAGTCATCATCGATCACATCTCGGATGTCCTGTTCGTCACCTGTGAGCGAAGCGTGGAGAATCTCCGCAAGGAAGGGATCCGCGGCCGGATTGAAGTCACGGGCAATCCCATCGTCGACGCGTCCATGCAGCACGCGGAGATTGCGGCGGAACATTCCGCCATTCTGAGCGATCTCGGGATCAAGCCGGGCGAGTACGGCGTGATGACAACGCACCGCGAAGAGAATGTTGATGTCGAAGAGCATCTCATTGGCAGCCTTGAAGGTGTCGATACGGCCTCGCGTGAGGCAGGCATCACGACCATCTTCGCGGCACATCCACGAACGACGAAGAGGCTCCGCGAATTCGGCCGCACTGAGTGGGTGGAATCGCTCGCCAATATCCGGATGATCGATGCGGTTGGGTATCTCGACTTCCTGCACCTGGTATCCAACGCACGCATCGTGTTCACCGACTCCGGCGGCGTGCAGCAGGAAGCGTGTATTCACCATACCCCCTGCGTCACCCTGCGAGAGAACACGGAGTGGACGGAGACGCTGGACATTGGCGCAAATCGTCTAGCGGGCAGCGACCCCGAGCGGATCGTCAACGCGACCCGGGATGCGCTGCAAGAGAAGCGGGCATGGGTGTGCCCCTTCGGTAGCGGCGACACTGCAGAGCAAATCGTCGCCATTGCCGCGGAATTTGGGCGCGTACCCTGCGAAACCACGGGGACTGCATCATGACGGACACTTCGAATCTCGTTGCAGGCCAGGACCTCGAACTCCAGCCGCAGTGCGTCATCGGCCACAAGTACTGCGAAGATTGCGGTCCTGTGCGAGTCGGCGACCATGCGAGGCTTCGTGCAGGAGCAATCATCTACGGTGATGTCACCGCGGGGGATTACTTCCAGACCGGCCATCATGTGATGATCCGTGAACACACGACGATGGGAGATCATGTCGTCATCGGCACACAGACAGTCATCGATGGGCGAGTCACGATCGGCGACTACGTCAAGATCGAGAGTCAGTGCTACATCCCGACGCACACGACGATCGGTTCCCGCGTCTTCTTCGGGCCCGGTGTCACGCTCACGAACGACCGGTATCCACTGAAACAACGCGACCAGTACAAGCCTGAGGGCCCGATCATCGAGGACGGCGTCACACTCGGTGGTAATGTCGTCGTATGCCCGGGCGTGCGAATTGGCGAAGGTTCATTCGTGGCAGCCGGCGCGGTCGTCACGGCCGATGTGCCGCCGATGAGTCTCGTTGTCGGCGTGCCGGGCCGCGTCCGAGATCTTCCGGATCATCTTGCAGAGAGAAACATTGCCCTGTCGTGGATGAAGTTCCTGCCGAATGAAGGTGGCGTCACGGCATGAGTTTGCCTGACCCCATCACTGTTGCGATCGTCGGCTGTGGAAAGCAGGCTGAAAAGCACATCACCGGATACGCCGCGGCGGACAATGTGAACTGCGTTCTGGTGGATGCCGACCAGTCAGCGGCGACCGCGCTTTCCGAGGCGAATGGATGGCCGATTGCCGAGACGATTGAATCGGCACTCTCCCAGGGCATTGATGCGATCGACATCTGCACGCCGACACCATCACACCGCCCGCTCATCGAACTGGCGATTGAACACGGCAAGCACATTTTCTGCGAAAAACCTGCCTGCGAGTCGGCTGAAGACTGCCGGCATCTGGCCGACGCCGCATCCGGTGCGGGTCTTGTCGCGATGATCGGATTCGTCTACCGATTTGTTCCGTCGCTGATTGACTGCCATCGGCTTCTCCGCGCGGGATGCATTGGCGAGCCAATAGCCGCCACACTGCGAGCCGGTGGTCGCGGTTCGCACCGCCTCTGGAAACACCGCGCCGACAGCGGCGGCGGCGCCATCAGCGAGATGATGGTGCACATGATTGATCTGGCCTGCTGGTTCTTCGGAGCGCCTGCTTCGTCCGAACTGCTCGCGAGTAGCCTGCTGCGGCCCGAGCGGATGATCGAGGGGCGGTTGGAGCAGTGCGATGCTGAGGATTGGGCGATGGCACGCCTCACCACCCAAGGCGGCGCGGAGGTGCTCGTGCAGGCGGACCTCGTAACCCCGGCATTCACGCAGTTCGTCGAACTGCAAGGAACAAACGGCACCCTTCGGGGGTCCATCCAGTCCGACCAGCCATGCTTCGCCTTCTGCCTCGAACCGCATGGCGACATGCCGAGTGGCCGAACGGTTCTCGACAGTGAGCCGGTCAATCTCTATCACGCTCAGATGGGGCACTTCATCGACCATGTCCGCCGCGGCGACCTCAATGTGAGGGCCAGCCTCGCTGACTCGGTGCCGGTGCTCGACACCATGGAACAGATCGCTTCGCAGGCGATGGCCTGCTGACACCACTTCGATTTCAGAGGAACTCGCAATGATCAACATGGCATGCATCAATCTCACGGACGACGAAATCCAGGCAGCGGTCAATGTGCTGCAATCTGGCGCGTTGGTCATGGGCAAGGAGAACGCCGCCTTTGAAGAGGCGTATGCAGCGAAGACCGGTGCCGCTCACGCGGTGTCATCCAGCAGTGGTACCGCCGCCTTGATGCTCGCATACATGACCTTCCTCGAACCCGGCGACGAGGTGATTGTGCCGGCATGGACCTTCATTGCGACCGCAAGCACCGTCGCTTTCTGTGGCGGCACGCCAGTATTCTGTGATGTTGACCCGGAGTCCTTCCTGATCGATCTTGACTACGCCGAGACGCTCATTACCAACCGTACCAGGGCGATCGCGCCGGTCCATCTCTTTGGCAACGCATGTGATGTCGATGCGATTGAAGCGTTCGCCGCAAAGCACAATCTCCGCATCGTCTGGGACGCTGCACAAGCGCACGGCACGACGATCAACGGCCGCGATGTTGGATCCATCGGCGAGTTCGTGACCTATTCGTTCTATCCATCCAAGACCATGTTCGTGGGTGAGGGTGGCATGACTTGCACATCAAGCGAGGATCTTGCTGCAGCGATGCGAAGCAAGCGGGCGCACGGTCAGTCTCGCAAGTATTACCACGACGATCTGGGCCTCAATCTTCGGCTCACTGATGTTGAAGCAGCCATCGGCAATTGTCAGCTCAAGCGGCTTGACGACATCATCGCGGCCCGCCGCACCAACGCCGCGGTGCTGGACGCCGGCCTTCTGGATCTGCCGGGGCTGAAGCGACAGCGGGTGACAGATGGTTGTGAACACGCATGGCACCAGTACTGCATTACGATCGATGCTGACGAGTTTGGCATGACGCGGGATGCGTTGAAGGATGCGATGGGTGAGGCCGGCATCGCTACCGGCATTCACTACCCCCGCGGCCTGCACCGGCAACCCGTATTCGTGGATCGATTTGGAACCACTGACCTGCCCGTCTGTGATCATCTTGCAGAGACAATTCTGGCAATCCCGGTGCATCAAGGTCTGACATCTTCGGACCTGAACACGATTGTCGAGTCGGTGCAGTCCAACTGCTCGGCTGCTGTCTAATCGGGATTCTCGCAGGCTTCTTCCTGCAATCCGGCTTTCTCGTAGCCGAAGAGCGACATGTAGAAACTTGCGACTTCCTCGATCTCCGCAATGTCCTCCGGAGCAAGATCTGTTCGCCATGCGGAAACTCGTGTGGCGGCTACTTTCTTGCCGTACAGTGGAGTCTTAGCGTCATCGCGGGGGGTTCCGCTGCCAAATCCCATCTTCGCAACATCCCAACCGGCCGATGGATTGTAGTTGGAGAGATCCAGGCCGGTCACCGCGGCCAGTACACGCGATGTCCATAGCGGCTCATGGACAAGATCCTCGTACCTGAGGAAGAAAATGCGATCGCCAGCGAACTCCGCCGGCAGCCGTGTCAGTTGGCGATAGGCGTTGGCAACTTCCTCAGCAAGCTCCGCGGTTGTTGCAGATTCAAAGTGAGAATCGGCGCCTCGGTCGCGGCTCCGTCTGCCCCACTCTCGCATGGACAGCACGATGCTCCGGGGATCGCGGGCAATCGCGATGATGAGTGCATCGGGAATTGTGTCGAGCAGTAGGGGTAAGGATGGGCCCATGGCCGGCTCTTTAAGCACTGCAACGTTCGCGTCATGTCGTGCACGAACATCATTCAAGAAATGTTTGCATAACGCGGTATACAACCTGACAACACCCTGCTTACCATCAAAGTAGTCGCCCGGATTGACCTTTGTATGGCCGACTGTCTTCTGGCACGACTCGAGAAGAAAGCGGAGTGGTGCACACTCAGCCATCATGGGCGTGGTTCCGGGTGCTGAACACAAAATCGATTGCAACAACGTGGTTCCGCTGCGAGGTGATCCGCCCACGACAACCAGGCCGTGTGATTGACCCCTCGCCTCTAGGGCATGCTCAGGCAGGATCAACGCGTCAGCGACGAACTGGCGATGATCAAACACGAGCCACTGCCTCCACGATTGATCGGTAATGCTCTCCCTCGTTTTCCCAGCAGTACCGCTTTGCCGCAGTCTGCACTGCGTTTCGGAGTTCCGCCAGAGTCGCTGGTTCAAGCATGTCGCTCAGGATACGACTCATGTCCTCGGGAGAGGTCTCATCGAAGCTCATGCCAAGGTCGTTTTCCTCGACGAACTGCTTCATGTCCGGCAAGCTCGGGGCCGCGATCGGGAGGCCCGCCATGAGCAGTTCGAATACCCGGTTTGGAAGACTGATGTAGTTATTCAAACTTGTATTCTGGCGGGGGATGGCCCCTATGTCCGCGCCGGAGGCGTACCGAAGCATCTCATCCCCGGGCTTCGAATCCAGCATATGAAAGCGACCATTGAGCCCTGCGGCAGCAGCCTGCCCGCGAAGCCGCTCCCCGTATTCCTCCAGAGGGATCGGCCCCAGTGTCGCCAGGTGTACATCCTTGGGCATCATCGCAGCGGCATCGATGAGCTGTTCCACGCCCTGTCCGGGATAAACCGAGTTGAGGTACAGCACAAGTTTGGTCTCGGAACCGAGATTGAGATCGCCCTTGATCTCGGTCGTTGAAGGGTGGGATTCGTAGTAGCGGCAGTTGAGCACGATCTCCGGCCTTGACATCGAGTATCGCTTCACCATCCAGTCCGCTAGGCCATGAGAGACCGTGATGCAACCGTCCACTCC
>JASMMN010000097.1 GCA_030748155.1 Phycisphaerales bacterium | reverse complement strand
CTGAGGCAAGTTGATCCGCAAAACCATCGTTGACCGACGCCATGACAATCGGCCGCGGGTTGGCCTCGGACAGCGACTCTCGTTGACTGAGCACCGCCTGTGTCACTGCTCCGAGATCACCGTTACTCAGCGAAATCGGATCAGAGACGCCCGTGTCCTGAACCGCGGCCACCCGAGTTCGGCTGTTTCCGACGTCAATTGCGATGAGTTGAAGGTCTGCCATGCCGGAGATTGTAGTCGGACGGGTATCCTTGCCGCCATGACCGCCACAGACACAGCCACCTTGATCGACGGACGCGCTCTTGCCAGCAAGGTCAAGGAGACACTTGCTGCTCGTATCGAGGAACTTCGGAACGAGGGGCGTTCGGTTCGACTCGACGTGGTACTCGCCGATGAGAATCCCGCCGGTTCGGTCTATGCGCGAAATCAGGCCAAGATGTGCGAGGAACTCGGTATCGAATACCGATTGCATGCCGTCGTTTCCGATGCGGAGTTTGATGTGATCGCCAGCACGATCCAGCGGCTCAATCAGGACGATCGCGTGACCGCCATCATGGTGCAGCTTCCGCTTCCAGACGGCGTAGATACCCATCGAATTCAGTCATTGATCGCGGTTGAGAAGGATGTCGAGGGAGTCAACCCAGCCAACATCGGTGGCGTTCTCTACGGTCGTCGTGCTTTGGCACCGTGTACCGCGCTGGCCACAATGCGGTTGATCGAGTCCACCGGCATTGAATTGGCCGGCGCCGAAGTGGTCTGCGTGGGTGCCAGCACTATCGTCGGCCGCCCCGTCGCGGCGCTGCTGATGGAAGCGGAGGCCACCGTCGTCTCGACCAACATCCACACGCACGACCTCGCATCGCATACCCGCCGAGCCGATGTCGTGATCTCCGCTGCTGGTGTTCCCGGACTGTTGACGGGCGAGATGATCAGGCCCGGCGCCATCATTATCGACGTCGGCATCAATCGCATCACCGACCCCGAAACCGGCAAGACCCGAACCGTTGGTGACATCGATGTTGAATCGGTGCTTCCGGTGGCGGGGTATCTAAGCCCGGTTCCGGGCGGTGTCGGCCCCATGACCGTCGCCATGCTGCTTCGAAATACCGTGGCGGCCGCCGACGAAGTCCCCGGGTGACCAATCTGGTCTGCTCCCTCCCCGACCGAGCCTGCAGGAGGTTGAGTTGTCTCGTCTCGGGGGGGGTGGCTCCCGCGGGGGTGGCCGGGCCGCATGAATGGACGGTAGTGGACCATTTCAAGGCACAGGGCCGGTATGGGGGAAGGCTGATGCTTCATTGGGTTGATGTGGGTGACAACTAGACACACGCACTTCACACAAGTTCTTGCAGAGACACGAGATGGCTTGGGATGACATGTGGAGTGACCACAATGCCCACCACAAACCCCTCCTTGGCCCTGGTATATCGGATTGCTGCCCGAAGCACGCTGCTTGCCGCTGTGAGCACCGCTCTGGGCACGACGCCAAACCCCGATGACCCGTGGCCTACGGCCCCCATGCTTCCACCTGAGGTGCCTTGGTTCCCGGAGAACTGGGATCCGTTCAACCCGGAGGAGTTGCCCACTTTCGGTGGCGAGATCATTGCTTTCCAATCGGTGGGTTCGGGGGTTTCTTCCCGTTGATTTGCAGGATTGATGTTCCCGATGACTACGCGACCATTCAGGATGCCGTGGATGCCGCAGCCAACGATTGCCTCATCGTGGTCGCTGAAGGGACCTACCACGAGAGCGTTGTTATCGAGGACAAGGCTGTGCGGATTGTTGGTGATGGTGATGTGGTTGTGCGGCCAGATGAGGATGAGCCGGTTTTTCTGGTTCTTGATACGCCCGATGGACATGTGACCCAGTTCGATCACCTGACCTTCTCCTCGGTCGATCGATACCAACTCCGCACCGGCGGCCAAATCGTGATTCGGAAGGAAAGCGGTGTGGCAATTGCTGAGGGGGTGGCATCAATTCGAGTGACCAATTGCGACTTTGACGATCTGTCGACGGGGCTGATGAGTGGCGAGGGTATCCACCTGGGGGCGGGGTTCTTCAGGTTTTCATCCACCATCGAAGTTGAGCGATGTGACTTTCTCACGTGTGCTGCCGGAGACGGTGGTGCTATTGCAGCCAATGGCTGCGATCTCTCGGTGGATCAGTCACACTTTGAGCAGTGCAGTGCTTCTGGTGGAGCAGGCGGTGCCTTATGGATCAGCGGTGGCCAGCTCGCTCTTTCGCAATGCCGATTTGACGAGAACACCGCATCATGGGGAGGACACGCTTTCTTTGATACGGTGGATCTGGAGGCCAATCGATGTCTCTTTCAGAGCGGCACTGCCACTTCCGGCGGGGCCATGGCCTCAACCGGTTTCATGGAAGCAGACGTCACGAGGTGTCACTTCCGGTCCAATCAAGCGGAGGAATCTGCCGATGCGTGATATCACAATCCAGTCGATGCGCAAGGCCCACTCCTCGGAGGCAACGCGAATTGTGACGGGGGCACCATGGAGGTCATCGATGGATTCGGAGGATGCAACTCCTGGACGCTGCCTGAAAACTTTGAGTGTGAGCCGTGGGAGCCATGGGATCCGTGGGGTCCTTGAGACCGCTCAGGCGAACAAACGCCGATGCGCCTCGCGGTAGCGTGAGAGCGTATTGACAACGACGTCGTCGGGCAGTTCCGGTCCGGGGGGCGTCTTGTCCCACAACCCGCTGCTGACGAGACCTTCGAGATGGTTGCGGACGTACTGCTTGTCGAATGAGTCCTGATCACGGCCGACTTCATAATCCTCCGCGGGCCAGAAGCGACTCGAGTCGGGAGTCAGCACTTCGTCGATGAGCATGATCTCGTCGGTTTCGTCGCCTGTATCATCGAGCGCGTAGCCGAACTCGAACTTGGTGTCTGCCAGAATGATCCCCCGCTCAATCGCATATTCGGCGGCGCGGCGGTAGATCTCGACGGACACGTCACGCAGGCGGTTCATCACGTCGCGACCGGCAACGCCGCAGGCCGTTTCAAAGTCGATGTTCTCGTCGTGGCCTTCTTCGGCCTTGGTCGCCGGGGTGAAGATCGGCTCGGGGAGTTTGGAGCAGTGCCGCAAGCCAGTCGGCAGCGTGATGCCGCAGACGGTTCCCTCTGCGAGGTATTCCTTCCAGCCTGAACCCGTGATGTAGCCGCGTACGACGAACTCGATCGGAATGACGCGGGCTGCGCGTCCAAGCATCATGCGGCCTTCCAACTGGGCTTGGTCAGACTCATCGAGTCCGGATACATCCTTGGGATCTGTCGAACGCAGGTGGTCCCCGATCAGGTTCCATTGGCGGATCATGTCGAACCACTTGGTGCTGATGGCGGTGAGTTCGCGTCCCTTGCCGGGGACCGGCGAGGGCATCACCACATCGAAGGCGCTCACGCGGTCGGTGGCCACGATCAGTACACTCGGGCCTTGATGCCCGGTTGGCGGAACCTGATAGATGTCCCGGACTTTGCCTTGGCGTCTGTTCTGGAGGGGGAGATCTGTGGCCCAGACCGGAGAGCTTGTGGCGGCATGCATCGTTGATTCTCCTCGCATCTGCGGAGTGTAGCACTTGTGTGGGAGCCTCCAATCTGCCCGGTGTTTCGCCGTACCATGTCGCCTTCACACATGCTTCGATTTGCCTCCTATGACGCCGAGGGCGGGGCCGATACCGCTCCACTTCGAAACGTCGTCCTGTACGACAAGGACGAGGTCGTGGTCGGTGGTCGTGTTCTGTACAAAAAGGGATTGATCCAGTGCGAGCGAGAGGGCCGCGGGGCGACCGGTTTGGGGCTGCTCTACGACGTCGGTGAACCTGGTGATCTCTGCCTGCGGACCTGCCTGCTTGAGCAGCGAAGCGAGCCGTACATCCTTGCTGTGGAACTCGCTCGCCACCGGATCGCGATGTTCGCCCACAAGGCCGAGGAGTGGATGATGATCGAGTTGGATGAGGCCCACCCGGCCATGTGGATGTGGAACAAAGCAAGGCAACTCTTCACCAGAGCCATGGTCACCAACGATCCGGTGGAGGCAGATCGCGCGGGACGGGAATCACTGGGACTGGCCGTCAGCGCCTCGGAGCGGCTGGCCATGGCCCATGCCGAAATTCTTCTGAAGCGGCGATTTCGAACTCGCGCAGCGCCATCGACGTCCATCGGCGTGCGGTTGGATCCACGGCGGTGTGGAGACGCATTACGGGAGGTGGCACATCGGCACTTCCGATTGACGGCCTTGCCTCTGCGATGGGGCCGCCTGTGTCCGACTCAGGGCGAGTATCACTGGGACGAGGCCGATGATTGGATCGCATGGGCCGAGGACCATGGACTTCGCGTGTTGGCTGGTCCGCTGATCGATCTCGGTCGCCACGGGTTGCCTGGCTGGGTGTCCTCGCAGGCCATCACCTACCCGCAACTTCGCGATCTTGCCTACGAGCACGTCGAGGCTGTCGTGACGCGGTACGGCGACCATATAGGCATGTGGTCCATCGGTACGGGTTTCAACACGAACACAGTCATGTCGCTTCATTCGAAGGACATGATCGATCTGGTTCGTACGCTGGCGTTGCGGATTCGCGAAGAGCATCGTGGTCGTCGCGTCATTGTTGAGATCGAACAGCCGTGGAGCGAATACATGTTCAGTCGGCCGGAGGCGATCGGCCCGGTGAACTTTGTCGAGCAGATCGGCGGGTCCGGAGTTCGGCTCGACGCCGTCGGCCTGCGGCTGCAGATGGGCGATGGCGTGGACGGCCGGGTGATGCGTGATCTGATGGA
>JASMMN010000096.1 GCA_030748155.1 Phycisphaerales bacterium | reverse complement strand
ATGCCTGGGTGGTCGATGGCGGCCAGCGCGGTGGTCTCACGGTCGAGTTTGCGGGCAGTTTCAGCGTCGCCGCCTTCGCGCAGCACTTTGACTGCTGCCACACTCCCGTCGCTCTGCGCTTCGTATACAACGCCCTGCCCGCCATCGCCGAGCCGCTGCGTGAGCGTCCATGGACCGCACGCGGCGCCAATCAGTGGGTCGGTGGCGCCCAGTGCTTCATCGGTGGCCGCGATGCGGAGCAATGCGCGGAGTTCTTCGGCCTCATCTGGCGTGGCAGCGTGGCTGGTAATCCAGCGTTCCCGCGTCTCGGGCGAGCGGCCAAGCACCGTGAGCAGCATCTGCCGCAAGCGGCGGGCATTGCCGGGCTCCCCTGAGATAGTGGCTGCTGGCGGCAAAAGTTCATCGCTCCGGAATGATGCCAATTGGGAAGCCACGCCGGCCCCACATACACCTCATGCGAAAGGCATCGCCACAGCGAAAGCGTCACATGGAGTTTTTGTTGGAATGGTGGCAAAGTGCCTATGCTGGGGGCCATGCAACCAGTGGACGATGACACAACAGGCACCCTGCTCGGGCGGCTCACCGGGGCGACGATGAGGCGATTGGCCTGCTGTGGCAGCGAGTGCACGGGCAGGTTCGTCAGATGGCCGGGGCGGCGCTGGGCCGCGAAGGTGGCGGCCCGACGCTCGAGGCAACCGAACTGGCCAGCGAAGTATGGCTGAAACTGCACGGGGGTAGCTCGGATGCGGAGTGGCGAACGCGGGCTCACTTCTTCGGCGCGGTGGGCCGGGCCATCATGCAGTTGCTGGTCGACCGGGCCCGCGCCCGGACGGCGCTCAAACGCGGCGGCGGGCACGCAGCGCGGGTGCCTTTGGAGATGGTTCCGGGCGAACTCGCCGAGCTGCCCGATCACAATGCGGGCATTCTGGAAGAACTGGCCGCGCATGTGGCCACGCTCGAGCACGAACACGCCCGCGCTGCCGATGTCGTGCGGATGCGATACGTGTCCGGGCTTTCTACCCACGAAACGGCGCAGGCACTGGGGATTAGCGAGCCGACCGTGCGGGCCGATTGGACCTTTGCGCGGGCATGGCTGCGGGTGCGGCTTGAGGGAAATGCTGGAACCGATCCATGTAATGATGTATCGTGATACCAGCATGAACCTCCCCACCGAGATTTCCAATCATCTAGATGAATTGCGTGTACTCGCAGTCGACTGTGGCATTCGCTCAGTTTCGGTCATTGGCTCTGCGTGTACTGATGCCTTTGACCCAATTCGGAGCGACCTCGATCTGCTTGTAGATTTCGGGGACTACACAGATGATCTCGGCGCACGCATGCTCCGGTTCTCTGCGGACGCTCAGCGAATCTTCGGCCGCCACGTCGATGTCATGAGCCAACACGGCATCCGCAACAAGACGTGGCAGGCAATTCACGCGGCGTGCCAGGTGCCGGTCTATGCCGCCGCGTGAGCCTCGCGCCATCCTTGAGGATGCGAGCGCCCAGCTCGTGGATCTCTTGGTGAAGGTAGATGCCACCGATCTGGACACGTTTCTTCAGAATCAAGACTTACAGGCCATCTTTGAGCGCCGATTCGAGATTCTCGGCGAGGCATTGCGACGTTTGTCCCGCGTCGATCCTGAGACATTTGAACGCATCCCAGGATCAAATGAGGCCGTCGCGACTCGAAACCTCATCGCTCACGGGTACGACAGCGTAGACCACCGCCTTCTGTGGTCAGTTGGCACGCAGTTTCTCCCCGAGATGCTTCGCGTCATCGACACCATCCTTGCGGAAATGTGACAACTGCAGATCGGCTCCGTCCAACTCGACTCCAACGCCCTGCTCGCTCCGATGGCGGGACATTGTGACCTGCCGTTTCGATTGCTATGCCGGGAACTCGGCGGGGTGGGACTTGCCAGCACGGATCTGCTCAACGTGCACAGCCTGCTGCGAGGAGCACCCAAGGCGATGAAACTGGCGGCCACGTGCGAAGCGGATGCGCCGCTGTGCATGCAGGTCTATGGCAACAGCGCCGACCCCCTGCCCGAGGCCGGGCTGTGGGCCATCGACCATGGCGCGGCGATTGTCGATATCAATATGGGCTGTCCGGTCGACAAGGTTGCCAAGAAGCATGGCGGATCGCTGCTGCTGTGCGATGTCGATGACACCGTGCGGCTCGCCGAGCGGGTGGTGGAGGCGGTCACCCCGCAGACGGGCGCGCCGGTGACGGCGAAGATTCGGCTCGGGTGGGATGATGGCCGCATTGTGGGGCCAGAACTCGCGCGAAGGCTCGAACAAGTTGGTATTGCCGCCATCACGGTGCACGGGCGGACGACCGAGCAAATGTTTCGCGGGCAGGTGCGACTTGAAGGCATTGCTGCGGTGGTGGATGCGGTGGATGCCATTCCCATCATTGGAAATGGCGACATCCACACCGCTGCAGACGCTGCGGCGATGATTGAGCAAACGGGCTGCCATGGAGTCATGGTCGCCCGCGGCGCACTGCGAAATCCGTGGCTCTTCAAACAGATTCAAGCGAAACTCCGCGATGGCGTAGACCTTCCAGACCCCGGCCGCCACGAGTGGCTGGCCATGATCGAGCGACATCTGGACCTCATTCTCGAGCACCGCGACGAGCGAGCGGCGATTCACCGCCTCCGCAGCGGCATCAGCCGCTACGCCAAGGGCATGCGCGGCGTGTGGCAACTCAAAGACCAAATCCGCAGCGGCAGCAGTGCCGATGACATCCGGCAGGCACTCCATTTAGCACGGCCCCCTGCCCCCACCGGCTACCGTTCCACGAAAGGCGCCCAATGACAAACAAGTGGACCAACCCAATCACCACCTCGCAGTGGCGGTTTATTCTGCTCGGTTGCATTCTCGGAGTCCTCTTCATGGGTGGCGTCGCGTGGTCCATCGCGGGCAGCCCCTTGGCCGGGTGGTGGTGGACCAGCATTGTCGGCGTCACCTGCGGCGGAGGCGCCGCTGCGTACGCACTCACGCGACGCCCTTAGCTGCACCAACCGCAGCGAAGCGGGTTAGCCGGCGACGACGCTGCTCATTTTGAAGATGGGCAGGAGGAGTGCCATCGCTACGGCGCCGACGAGGAGGCCCATGAAGACGATGAGCATGGGCTCGATCATCGATGTTGCCTGCTTGATGCCGGCTTCGAGTTCGTCGTCGCAGCGGGTTGCGATCTTTTCCATGACCTCGGGGAGTTGGCCGCTTCGCTCGCCGGAAGACATCATCGCGCCGACACCGGCGGGAACCCATTTGGAATCGGTGACCGCGCCAGTCAACTCCTTGCCGTCGCGGACGCGGGCTTCCATGTCCTGCCACATCTGATCGAAGACGACATTGTCGGTCACGCCCCGGCAGATGCGGATGACGTCGATCAGACCGACACCGCCTGCGAGCAGGGTGGACATGGTGCGGCTCGCGCGGGCGAGGTAGAGGGTGACGGTCAAGCGACCGACGATGGGCGTGTTGAGTTTGCACCAATCGATGATTCGGCGGCCCGCGTTGCTGCGGCGCCACATGAAGAAACCGAGCCCGATCGCGGCAATCGCCGGCAACCAGATCGGCCACCCGTTTCGAAGCGCATCGCCGAGACCCATCATGATCTTGGTGGCACCGGGAAGTTCAGCGCCCTTCCGCTCGTAGATGGCCGAGAACTTCGGCAGAATCACCACGAGCATGAAGGCAGTAATGAGTACGGCGCTTCCAAGCATGAATGCCGGATAGGTCGCGGCGCCCTTGACCTGCTTGCGAGTCCGCTCCTCACGGACGAGGTATTCACCGACACGACCGAGCATGAGCGCCATGGTGCCGGATGCCTCGGAAGCGCGGACCAGACTCACGACGATCGGCGGGAAGACCTTGGGCCAGCGGGCCATCGAACGCGAAAGCGGCGTACCGCCACAGACATCGATGTGAATCTCTCCCACCAGATGAGCGAATTCCTTACGGCGGCACTGCACACGTGAGGCTTCGAGCGCCTCAGGCAACGGCACACCGGTATCGAGCATGACGCCGAGTTGCTGGCAGAACACCGCCACATCGTCACGCCGAATCCGCCTAGCCGCTTCGCCGCGGCGGATCTCGTCGGCATCGAAGTCCGGAAGCGCCGCGCCAGCTGTCCGAATGGCCGTCGGAACGAGTCCGTCTGATCGCAGAATCGCCGCAATGTCGTCCGGCGTCGAGCCGGACACCGTTCCGGTGACAACCTCCCCGTCTTGGGCTCGCGCCCGGTATGAGTAGGTTCGATCGGCTTTGGTGGTCTTGACGCTCATCCTTGGCTCGCTGCGTACAGCACCTCTTCTGGAGTCGTCAAACCGGCGGCCACTTTCTCCCAACCATCCTCGCGGAGGGTCTGGAATCCACTTCCAGCAAGTCTGGTGCGAAGCGACTGCAAACTCTCACCGGAAGCGATTGCTTCAAGCAACTCTGTGTCCGGCACGAACAACTCGAAGATCCCGATCCGGCCGGCGTACCCCGTGTTGCGGCAGTGACTGCATCCAGTCCCTTCCCACACAACATCGGGGTCCCCGCCAGCCGCCTTGATCGTCGCGGCCAACCGCTCGTCCGGCTCCGACTTCGCTTTGCAGTGCGAGCAGACCTTCCGAACGAGCCGCTGCGCAAGAACGCCGCGCAGCGTGGCCGCCACGAGATAGGGCTCCACACCGAGGTTGACCAGACGCGTCACGGCACTGGGCGCGTCGTTGGTGTGGAGCGTCGAGAAAACAAGATGTCCGGTGAGCGCCGCCTGCGTGACGATGCCCGCTGTTTCGTTGTCCCGGACCTCGCCAACCATCAAGATGTCCGGATCCTGGCGAAGCATGGATCGCAGGGCACCTGAGAATGTGAATCCGGCCTTGGTGTTGACCTGGGCCTGGTTGACCCCGGGAATCCTCGCTTCCACCGGATCTTCGATCGTGGAGAGATTCTTGTCCTCGGTGTTGATCTCTGAGAGCACCGAGTACAGCGTGGTCGATTTGCCCGATCCGGTCGGGCCCGTCACGAGTACCACACCGTTGGGACAGGTCACGATGCCACGCCATGCTTCCAGCGTCTTCGGCCCGAATCCGAGTTGATCGAGCGTCAGGCTCGCGTTGCGGCTGTCGATGATACGGATAACGACCTTCTCGCCGTGCTTGCCCGGCATGATCGACACACGCAGATCGATGGGACGCCCTTCGAGCATCACGTTGAAGTCGCCGTCTTGCGGAACACGCCGCTCGGAGATGTCGAGGCTCGACATGATCTTGATGCGGCTGGCAATCGCGGCGTGCATGCGGTGCGGAGGCGAGAGTTTTTCATACAGACGGCCGTCGACGCGATACCGAACGCGAAGACGATGGTCCTCGGGCTCGATGTGAATATCCGAAGCGCCTTCCTGCACGGCGGTGAAGATGATGTAGTTGACGAGTTTGACGACGGGGCCGTGCCCGGCGACTTCTTCCAGGTCCGCCAGTTCGGTCGCTTCCCGCTCGATGACCGAGAAGTCCTCTTCGGCGATGTCTTCGTAGATGTCGTCAATGACGAAGACGTTGGCAGCCGGCAGCCACGATCGGATCGCGTTCTCGATCTCGGTCCGGGTCGCGGCAACCACCTTCACCTCATAGCCGGTGACGCGAGCCATCTCTTCAGCGAGAAAGAGATTGCTCGGTTCGATGACCGCAACAGTCAATACGTCGCGCACGAGGAAAAGCGGCAGCACACGATGTTCTTCGATGAACTTGCGGTTGAGCACCTCGATGACGGTCGGATCGGCGGTTCTGGCGACATGCGACACGAAAGGCACGCCGTAACTCTCGGCGAGTGTGCGCACGACATCTTCTTCGCTGGCCAGTTCAAGTCGCTGAATGACCTCACCCAGCAGGTGCTGGTGATCGTGCTCGACCTGCCACTGCAGCGCCCGCTCCAGATCGGCCTCACTGATCAGGCCGCGATCGATGAGCAACTGCCCCAACGGCATGTCCGTTGCGACGCTTCCACTGCCATCATCATGCTTCCAATGATCGATCATGCCGCTTGCCCCTTGGCAAAGGATCGCGCCGCTGCTTCAAGTGAAGTGTGGACGGCGAGTTTTCGGTCGATGTGTGTGACGTACATCGCCGCAGAGGGCTGTCCGCCACCGCAAACGACGCGGAGTTGTCCGCCGAATCGTTGGATCGACTCATGCAGCCAGAGCATCGCTTCGAGACCGGCCGAATCGATACGGTCGAGTTCACGGATGTCCAGCACCAGCCGAATACCCGCCTCGAGCCGTTCGTCGCAGCGACGACGCAGCACATCGGTATCGTCGGCGAGCAGTTCGCCAGCGATCGACAAGACAGTGCCGCTTCGGTGTTCTTCCCAGTGCATCTTCATGCCGCATCCTCCAGATGAATGTCGGGGCTCATACCGCCGTGGGCCTCGATGAGCTGCTCCCACTCGCTGAAGTCCAGTTTCAGGAAGCACGGAACGAGCGCAGGATCAAACTGGCTGCCGGAGCCTTGCTCGATCTCGGTGAGCACTGCCTCCTTGTCCATGGCCGAACGGTAGGTCCTGCTCGAGCACATGGCATCAAAGGCATCGGCCAGCGCGATGAGTCTCGCTGGCAAGGGAATGTCCTCGCCCGCGAATTTGGACGGATAGCCCCCCCCGTCGAATCGCTCGTGATGGTGCCGGACGCCGTCAAGGATGTCCTCGAAATTGGGAATGTCCTTGAGGATGCCCCAGCCGATTTCGGGATGCCGCTGGATCTGTGCGTACTCGGCTTCGGTCAGCTTTCCGGTCTTGCACAGCACCGACTCGGGCACGCCGATCTTGCCCACATCGTGGACCAGTCCGGCGATGTGCATCCGCTTGACGGTCGCGGCATCGAACCCGACCGCCTCTGCGAGTTGGCGGGTCAGCAGCGCGACGCGGCGGGAGTGACCACAGGTGTACCGATCCTTCGCATCGATCGAAGCAGTGATGGCTTCGAGCATGCCGAGAAACATCGTGTTCATGTCATCGAACAGACCCGCGTTCTCAAGGTGAATGGCGATGTGCGCCGAGGCTGCAGCGAGCAGTTTCATGTCCACGGATGACGGAGAGCCATCGGGACCTTCCTTGTCTCCCGCGACAAGCAGTCCGAGCGCCCGACCATCTCGACCGATGGGATGTGCAAACCCAGCAGTACCAAGCGCATCAAGTTCAGGATCGTCGCCTGTGATGGCGCCGGCCATGAGCGGTCCGCTGATACCTTCGCGGCCGGCAAGCGACGAGAGTATCGTTCGCAGACTCGCGCGATCCCGTGGGGCATCGCCCGAGACGATCAGGCGACCTTCGCCCGTGCCTTCCCGGTCGATATAGGCAGCGATCCAGCGATACGGCAACGTCTGCAGCAGTTCCTGACAGGCCTGCGCGGCGAAGCGGTGCGGCCTGGCCTCGACGGTCATCTTGTCGGTGATGGAGTACAGCAGGTTGATTTCCTCCCAGGTTTCCGCCAGTTCGCGCCCGACCTGTTCGAGCGTCTGCTCGCGCCCATCGCGGGCCTGCCGATCAAGCCAGAGACGCGAGAACATGGCGGCCAGACGAGGCACCTCCGAGGCATTGGGAACCGAGAGTCGCCGCAGCCGCTCGCGGCAGACACGCACATCAAAGTGCGTGGCTTGACACATCGCCGAGAGGTGCTCGCTCTTGAGCAGTTCGCTGGTGGGAATCGCAATCAGGGAGTAGCCCACACGATCACGCCGGTCGCGCAGGGGAACGGCGGCGCACCACAGACCTGGAACGAGTTCAAGTGGCTGCGGCGTTGCTTCATCGCCCCACTGCTCGCAGGCATCCTTGATTCCGCGGCGGACAAGACCCGGTGTGCGGACCAGTTCGGTCAGCCAGTCACGTCGGGCCGTCTGTCGAGACGGCGCAAGGGCACCACTGAGATCGCAGGAACACAGCACCATGCCAATCTCCCGAAGCATCGCTTCGAGATCGTCACAGTGCGTGCGAATACCTGTTGCGGGAAGTGTGCTCATGCCGCCTGCTCCCGTGTGTCGTACATCGTTCCAAGCACGCGGTGTACCTGCTCCAGAATCGTTCGTGGGCTGAAGGGTTTGCTGACCACTTGGCGGACATTATTCAAACCGGCCGCTTCGTCACCGAGTTTGTACCCCCTCGCGGTCAGAATGATGACGGGAATGTCAGCAAGCGCCGCCTCGTCGGCCAGACTGCGGCAGAGTTCCACGCCATTGACATAGGGCATCTGCAGATCGGTGATGACCAGATCCGGCGGCATGGCGGTGATCTGATGCAGGGCATCTTCACCGTCCACGGCGGTGCTCACGATGAATCCACTGTTGCGAAGCTTCAGCGAGAGTACGTGCCGGATATGGGACTCGTCGTCCACAATCAGAATGCGTCGTGACATCGTAAGTGCGTTCCTCAGGCCGCCACGCGGGCGGGCAGTTGACCCATGGGTACCGAGAACCAGAACCGCGAACCCATGCCAAGCGTGGACTCGAGGCCGATCTGGCCTTGGTGGACTGTTTCAATGATGTGGCGGCAGAGATTGAGGCCGAGTCCCGTCCCCTTTGCCACGCGTTTGTAGTTCTCGACCCGGAAGAACTTCTCGAAGACATGCTCCGCGTCGTGCGGCGCGATGCCCAGGCCGGTATCCGCAACCGCTACGTGGACACTGCGAGTGAGTGTGTCGGCATCAACCTGCACTGTGACGCGGCCGCCTTCGGGCGTGTACTTGATGCCGTTGGAGAGCAGATTGACGATGACCTGCTGCAGCATGTCGGAATCGCCACATACCATGGTGCCGACTGGAGCGATCTCGGTGTGCAACGTGATGCTCTTCTCGCGGGCGTGTGGTTCGAGCGTCTGCACGGCGCGGTCAGCCAAGTCGTGCATATCTACAACATCACGGTCGACCTCGATGATTCCCGCTTCGATCCGACTGATGTTGAGCATGTTGTCGACGAGCCGCGCGAGCCTGTCGGTTTCGGACTGAATGATCCTGTAGAACTCCTGGCGGGTGTCTTCGTCGCGGGCTTCGCCATCAACGAGCATCTCGACGTAGGCGCGCATGGACGAGAGCGGCGTGCGCAATTCGTGGCTGGCCTTGGAGACGAATTCGCTCTTCATCTGAGAGATCTCTCGCTCGCGAGACAGGTCGTGCAGCACCGTGACCACGGCGCTTGCCCTGCCCTGCCGATCGACCGCGCACGCTGAGACGACTTCGCAAGCATTCCCCCCCATGTTCGAACAGTCACCAAGCATCAATTCGCCTCGTCGAGGCTCGACATCAACGCCGGCCTCGAGTGTTTCGGTGATGATTCGGCGAAGGGTGTGATCTTTCACGATCTCGGCGATCGGATGACCTTCGGCGGTAGCAGGATCGAAGCCGAGCAGCCTGCCGGCGGCTTGATTGCTGGAGATGATCTCAAGCAGGGTGTTGCACACGATCACGGCATCGTCCATGACCTCAAGCACCGCCTCGGACTGCATTCGTCCGTCATCGGCGACGCGAGCACGGATTTCAAGATCCTGCTCGCGGGTTCGCCAAGCTGCCTCGCCCTGCTGGTGGCGTACTTGATACTCGTTGAGTGCCCGCAGCACCGAGCGGAGCCATCGCGGACCGCTGACGAGTCGGCTGCCGTCGCCGTGTTCCAATTCTCGGCTGAGGCCGCGAATCGCACCACCCATGGCCATCCCCGATACAACCCCGATGATCGTCACAGTCAGGCAGGCCCCTGCCACAACAAACCACGGGTTGCCGCCGAAGCCCAACCAGCCAACTGCGAGCAGGGTCGCGAGCCCGACGCCCAGCGCCAAGGTCCCAAGGGCGAGTCCGCCCAGTATGGATCGAATCACGGTCTGCATACCGACCTCGAAGGAGGTCAGGAGCGCGGTCCGTCAGGGACCGTGGGTGCCGTACACTCCTGACACAGCCGATGCATCGGCCGGTTCCGGGGTGTACTTCACCGCAAGATCCATTGCTGCGGAACTTCCCGCAGCATCCCCCAGACGCATCCGAACACCCGAAAGCACCGCCCATGCCTCCGGACGGTCCGAGAACTCGGCGGTCAACGCCTCAAGTTGCGCTTTCGCAGCCTCCAGATCGCCCTCGTGACGACTGAGCAGTGCCTGGAAGAGACCCGCCTCATATGGCCACGCTTGAAGCCCCTCAAGCTGCCTCGCAGCCTCGCCAACAGAATTCCAATCGCCGATATCCCAGCCCAGAAGACCCAGTTCACGCCACAAATCAGGATCTGTCGGGGTCTGCTTGCACAGGCCTCGGAGGATCGAGCGAGCCTCGACACTCCGACCGAGCGCCATCAGCGAGCGGGCTTCGAGCCGCTGCATGACCGGTGGCACTGCCCCACTATCAAACTTGATCTCATCAACCACCTCGATCGCACCAACCCAGTCGCCAGCTGCGAACCGCATGTGCACCAGATCATGCGCCATGCCTTCGTCATCGGGGGCGAGCAAACGGGCTGCTTCGCAGTGCGCGGCGGCTTGCCCGTGTTCGCCCTGCAGCATGGAGATTTGCGCCAGCAGATGCCGCAAACCTGCATGGTGTTCGAAGTGGTCCATATGCGACTCGACCAACTCATTGGCTGCGTCCAGTTGTTCGGTGGCAATCAGTGCTTCGGCGTGGGCAAGCACATATTGCGGACGGTTGGGTTCGAGCTCGCTGGCGGACGCAAAGTGCTCGACCGCTGCAGCGTCATCGGACCATCGCTCGTGCAGCACGCCGAGGTAGTAGTGGCATTCCGAACAGTTCTCGTTGAGCTCGATCGCATGCTCGAACATGTCCTTGGCCCCATCGAGTTTGTGCTGCTCAAGCAGAATGCGACCTGTCAGCGTGTACCACGACGGCTCATCGGGATACCGATCGATCGCTTCGGCCATCAGCGTGCGGGCCCGCTCGAGTTGACCGGTCTCGAATGCCGACTGAGCCTGCTCGTGGACGAGTCTGGCGTTGACCAGATTCATGCGATCGTAGGCCTTCTCGCGATTCTCAAGACCGACCTTGGAAGGTCCGTCGCAGCCGCAGAGACCTGCGGTGATGATCAAGAGTGTGATCGTCGCGTGTCGAATCATTGGTCGAATCCCTCCCCGAATGTGAGTGAGGACAAGCCCGCGCTCAGTGTGCTCGCAGGCGAATCGGCCGCAGCAGCTTCCTCGGCCTCGCTGGATTCCGGCGGCAGGGCCGGCTCAGGAACCGGGCGTTCCCCGTCGAAGTGCTCAACCGGATCGATCGGGTCGAGTTCATCGGCCGGAATGACGTTCATCTCCCGAAGCAGGATGCGCCGGCCAATGTTCCGCTCCCAGTTTCTGGTTCGCTCGCCCGTGAGTTGCTCACGGAAGCGATGCATCTCAGGCTGCCCGAGATCCTGCCGCAGCGAGGCGTTTGCGTAGTAGAGCGCCAGATCCAGTTCGCCGCTGCGGTAGGCCGTCAGCGCATCGCGGTTGTAATTAGCCGTCATCTTGTCGCGGCTCCACGGCAGCAGACCACTCCGGACGCCCACTCGAACCGTATCGATGATTTCAAGGCTCTCTTGACCGAGTTCGTAGAGTTCCTCGTCCTTGACAACCCGCGGCGTGAGCAGGAAAATGATCTCGACCCGCTCGATGTCGTCGTCCTGGCCTTGGAAGGCGTTGCCGAGCACCGGGATGTCCGAGAGCATTGGAACTTGCTTGCGGGTAATGGTGCTCTTCTCTTGAAAGAAGCCACCGAGCACGATCGTCTCGCCGTCACGGACCCGCACATTGGTCGTGATGTTGTTGGTTGTCTTGTCCTGCACGGTGACGAGCTTGCCATCGAGACCGAGCGTTTCACGCCCGGTCGCATCCGAGAGACTCGGGTTGAGTTCCATCCGAATCATGCCGTCCGGCGCGATGAAGGGGCGGAAGGACAGTTCGATCCCGGTCGGAATGAACTCCTGCGTTTG
>JASMMN010000095.1 GCA_030748155.1 Phycisphaerales bacterium | reverse complement strand
GTAGTCATGAATGAGCCGATCCCGCAGGCCAGCCATACGTTTCCACGGAATGTCGCCATGGGCTGCGCGAAAGTCTGGAGGCAACTTCTTGACCGCTTCGCCGATGATCTCCAAACTACGAATAAACGCTCGCTGCACAGTCGGATCACGCATGAATGCACACTCATCGAGCCCAGCACTACGATCAATGACGAAGTCGATTTCGTCCAGAATGTGGCGAATCAGTTCAGGCGGCCCGAAGGACATCGCGGGCCTCGCTCAAAATGCCAGGCCCCATGTGCGGGCTCAATGACTGCAAGGTGACAAGATCCACAGACCGGCCAATCGCAGCCTCGAGGAGATCTGCGAGATCCAGAAACGGAACAAGTCCCTTGCGGCCCGGTTCGAACTCCACAAGCAGATCCACATCGCTCGTCGGCCCCGCCTCCCCTCGCGCAACCGAGCCGAATACTGCGAGCCGCCGAATACCGAGCGATCGAATCTCACCGGCGACAGTGGCCAGACGATTCCGAACCTCGTCAATTGTGATGCACTCTCGTTGGTCGGCCATGCCATGAGTGTACAGGGTCTTGCGAAGATCCCGTCACGCACAACCGACCCCCCACAGGAAGTACGCCTCGGCAGCGCAATACCGGCCCCGCCCGCGGCGTTGCGGGGAAGCAGGGCGAATCATCAGCACCGAAGTCGCCCCCGAATCTGCACGAGGGATGGCTCCATGATTCTGACGACACTCTTGGCCTGTGTGTGCCTCACTCCCATACCACTGCCAGCCTGGCGGACGCGGGACGCAGCGCCCGTCATCTCAGCCCTTGGAATCCAGGGTGATCCATCGGCCGCTTGCGTACACCAACTCCTTGATGACTTCGATGCAGATTGGGGCCGCCTCGCAGCGGCTCTCGATACCGAATTGGCATGGCGGGACTCGATGAAGCGATCGCGTCGAGGCAACACTGGACACCCATCAAATCTCGAGGCAACACTGGACACCCATCAAATCTGGCTCGAAAAACCGCTCGTAGTGGGCGAAATTGATGGGTGGCCGACATTGACCGACATGGACCGCCGTCAGGTCTGCCCACAGCCCGGCGGGCCAGTTGGGCAATTCTACGTATCATCGTAGAATGGTCTTGCTTATTCTACGATGGTGCGTAGAATGGTCTCATGCCGACGCGGCCGCGACTGTATGACGACCTGATCCAGACACACCTCGACTCGCACCGACAGATGGTGTTCGTGGGGGGGCCGCGGCAGGTTGGGAAGACGACGACCTGTAGCCGGTACGCGACGCGGCGATTCAACTGGGATGACCCCGACGATCGCGGCCTGCTGCTCGGGCAGTCCGACGCACTCTACGCAGCGGCTGGCATGCACGAACTCACTCCAAGCCCAGTCGTGCTCTTCGATGAACTGCACAAGTACCCGCGATGGAAACAGTTTCTCAAGGGCTTCTTCGACCGGTGGGAGAAGCAGACGGGCATCATTGTGACCGGAAGCAGCAGGCTGGATGTGTATCGCCGCGGCGGCGACAGCCTCATGGGAAGGTACTTCCTGTATCACATGCACCCATTCTCTGTGGCCGAAATTGTGAGCACGCAGCTTCCAGATGCCAACACCATCCTCCGCCCGCCCTCGCATATCAGCGACGAAGATTGGGATGCGTTGTATGCACATGGAGGCTTCCCAGAGCCATTCGTGACCCGTACCGATCAGTTCAGCCGCCGATGGCAATCGCTGCGATCGACGCAACTGGTCCGCGAAGACATCCGCGATCTGACCGCAATCCAACAACTCGATCAGTTGGAATCGCTCGTCAGAATCCTCGGCCACCGCTCATCGCATCAACTGATCTTCAGCAATCTGGCGTCCGAGGTGCGCGTCACGATCGACACGATCCGCCGCTGGATCACGACGCTGTGCAATATGGGTCTCGGATTCCTCGTACGACCGTGGCACAAAAACGTCTCCCGTTCACTTCGCAAAGAACCGAAATGGTTTCTCCGCGACTGGGCCACTCTTGCGGACCCTGGCGAACGGGCCGAAACACTGGTCGCGTGCCACCTCCTCAAGGCGGTGGACGGATGGAATGACCTGGGCCTGGGCGATTTTCATCTCGGCTATCTCCGCGATCGAAGCCGCCGGGAGGTGGACTTTGTCGTCGCGCGGGACGGACAGCCATGGTTCATCGCGGAAGTCAAACGCTCAGACACACGCCTCAGTCCGGCGCTGACACATTTCCAGCAGCAGACCGGCGCCCCGTATGCGTTCCAGATCGTGCTCGACGGCGACCCCGTCGATGTGAACTGCTTCACGCACGGCCCAAACCCCAAACACGCAGAACGCCCCCTCGTTGTACCCGCCAGAACGCTCCTATCGCAATTGCTCTGAGACCCCCCGGCCCGACAAGTACTGTCTCTGCCTGCTCTGTGCTCGAAAAGCTGGACACCCATCAATGTGGCTCGAGGAACGGCTCATTGTGATCGCAATTGATGGGTGGCCGACATTGACCATCGGCCAGACGAGCCGCCGCGTCGATCTATCTCGCCAGCCCGCCGCAGTGACAGATGTCCAGCAGTGATTGGATTCGCGCCCCCAATGCTGCGCCCCCAATGCTGGACACCCATCACGTGCCACGCAATGCCGGACACCCATCAATTCTGGCGACAAAATGGCCTCATCGTGGGCGATGTTGATGGGTGACCGGCCTTGACGCCTCCCCTGCCTGGTGAGGACTCACTGAACACCCACCGATTCTCTCCTAGAAAGCCGGTTTGGGGCCAGATCTTCAATTCCCTAGACATCGCTGATAGCCCCCTCGAGTCTCCACAGATCCCTCTGAGAGCTCCAAGAACGCTGGTCTTGGCCTATTTTGCGAACTCTGTGTGGCAAACTGCCGTACAAGACGATAGGCTATCGAAGTCGAATCAAGAGGAACTCCAGATGTCAGCCCTACCCAACCAGCAATCCCGGCTCGATTTCCGGCTCCAGAGCGAGCACAAGGCACTCATCGAGCGCGCCGCCACTGTCCATGGCCAAACTGTCACACAGTTCGCTGTTGCCACTCTCTTGAAGGCTGCACACGAGTCGATTCAGCAGGCCTCTCTCACAAAGCTCTCGAGCCGCGATCGCGACGTGTTCCTCGAGATGCTCGATTCGAACGCGGAGCCCAACGCCGCTCTGAAGAAGGCCGCCAAGCGGTATCGTTCTCAACGTGGCTGAACCTGGCCAGGACTGGCAGATCGAGGAACTCAGCGCCGACCATGACCGGTCGGCGTTTTCTTGTGGACATGAATCGCTCGACGAGTTCCTGAAGAAGTTCGCCGGCCAAAACCAGAAGTCCGGGATCAGCAAGACGTACGTCGCCACACGCCCCGACGATCCAACCGTTTGCGGCTACTACTCGGCCTCATCCGGCGCCGTGCAGTTCAACGACATACCCGAGACACTCCGCAAACGACTACCGAAGTACCCGATACCTATCGCCCATCTCGGGCGCCTCGCCGTTGACGCCGCCGCACAAGGCCACGGGCTGGGAGAACTACTTCTGATGGACGCGCTTGCCAGAATCATGAGCGCGGCAGATGCCATCGGTATTCACGCCCTCGAGGTCGTTGCGATCGACGAGAACGCGAAGCGGTTCTATCTCAAGTATGGGTTTACTGAGCTCCTCGACGATCCACATCACCTTTACGTCTCGATCAAGATGCTTCGAAAGGCCGGGCTGGCCTGATGCCGACTTGGGGCGACGACGCGTCTCCTACCTCGCCGCGTGTGGCCGCAGCGCATCCCTAGCCCCGTTTGCTAGCCCTGCTCCGCCG
>JASMMN010000094.1 GCA_030748155.1 Phycisphaerales bacterium | reverse complement strand
ACTCACCGAGGCCGATGTCGGAGTTTGTCGCAAGAGTTTTGTTGTTGTTGAGGTTGCCGACTCATCGCGGCCGATGGCGCCGGGTGGCTTGCCGAGGCGATCTCTGTGGACTTCGACGGCAATCCTGTAGACACCAAGGCGATGCTGTGTTCAAAGGACGGCGACATCAACTCCATTCGCACTCAGTACCAACTCGCCAAGCAATGCTTCCATGGAGCCGACGACGAGGATGCACGAATGCGAGGCCTGTTGTGGTACTTGCTGTTGATGGCGGCAGCTGCCGAGCACCACGGCGTCAGGCTCTCCAGCCAGCCGGTCGAAACCGTGGCGGGTGCCCTGCTCGAGGTCGCCCCGGACCTTCCCGACCCGTGGGGCGATCTCGCCGCCCGTGGTGCCATGGCGATGGGCTAATGCGACCAACACACCACCCCGACGCGTCAAGGAGCGAACGCGTCGGGGTGGGGGGGTCATGAGACCCGCTCATGCAGTGGTCGCAAGAGAGTTCGCAACCAACCGTGCCAGGCTGCCCAGTGCCTGACATACACCAGAAAGCATCGACCGGCCTCGTCATGCGCGACAAACGTGGTTTATAACCCGACGGACGACGTATCCACCTGTGACAACTTGGGTTACGAATACCCCTCCTGGTTCATAGGTGCTTGTGCAACAGTGGGATACATCCCCCGTCGGGTCGATCCTCTGAGCATCGCAGACGGAAGGTTGAAGCTTCCGGGGGGTCAGCCTTCGAGGGCGGCGACGCCGGAGACGATCTCGGTAAGTTCGGTCGTGATTTGGCCCTGCCGCGCACGGTTGTAGGTGCGGGCGAGAGTGCGTCCGAAGTCTCTGGCATTGTCCGTCGCAGCCTTCATCGCGATCATCCGCATGACGTGCTCGCTGACCGTAGCTTCAATGAAGAGTTGGTAGAGGAGCGTCTTGACCGTGGTAGGCAGCAGGGTGTCGAGGAGTTCCGAAGCGGATGGCGTGAAGTCGTAGACGTCTTGACGGCTCGTGATCGATACGGCTTCGTCGCCTGACTCCGGCTGACTGAGCGGCAGCAACTGCGTGACTTCGGCGGTTTGGCGCGAAACGGTGTGGTACCGCATCGAGGCGATCTTAATCGTGTCGTATTCACCTGCGATGTAGCGATCGAGATAGTCCTGAGCGATCGCTTCGACATCGTCGTACTGAGGAGTATCACCAATGCCGTAGGCACGAGACACCTCGATACCCTGGAACTTGAAGAAGGCGGATGCTTTCTTGCCGGCAGTTTCGATAACGACATCGGTGGAGTCGATCTCGGCTTGGCGATGTTTGTTGGCGGTCCGCAGGACATTGGCGTTGTAGGCGCCGCACAGTCCGCGATCGGAACAAATGACCAGCAAGAGGGCCTTGTCTGTCTTCTCGCCAGGTCCGTCGATCAGGGGGGATTCGTAATCACTGGCATTCGACGCGACCTGGCGAACCATGTCGTCGATCATGGCGGCGTAAGGACGTGACTGCTGGGCCCGCTGCCCGGCGGCGGTGTATTTCGCCGTCGCGATCATCTGCATCGTCTTGGTGATCCGCGCAATCGTCTTGACCGCGCCCATCCGATTCTTGATTTCACGAAGTTGTGCCATGAGCACCGCAGGATAACAGCCAAGGATCGTTGAAGTGGCCTCTGGCTGTGGGAAGCAAGGTTCCAGAAGGAGTCGGGGGTGTCTCGAACACAGCCCCTGATCGCGGCTACTCGGTCCAGTCCACCGTCAGGCCATCCCACGCGAGGCCCATGCCCTCCGGAAGCGTGGCGTCGACCTCGGCATGCTTGATCTGGTGGGCCATGTGGATGAACCATGTGCGGCGGGCACCGATGGAGTAGGCCTCGGAGACGGCGTCTTTGATGCTCAGGTGGGTGTAATGCCGCCGCTCGCGGAGCATGTCAAGAAAGAGGGTCTCGAGGTCCACGAGGCGGGGGCGAGTCTCGTCTGGAATCTCAGAGACATCCGTACACCAAGCCAGTGGGAGCGGCCAGTCGGGACCGTTCTCGGCCTCGATACGGAAGCCGAGGATCGGGAGGTTGCCATGCATGAATCGCAGCGGCTCGACTCGCAGACCGTACAACTCGACTGGCTCGCCGGGCGTGAGGGTATGTGTGTTCACGCTCGCGATGAACGAGTCGTTGACGTTCTCGTCTTTCTGAAAGATGTGCTTGTACACCCGCTCAAGATGGGCGGTCGTGTGTGGTTCCGCCCAGAGATCAATGGGAGTCTTCTGAGCGACATTGAAGCGGCGTATTTCATCAAGTCCAAACGTATGATCAACATGGTTGTGAGTAAAGAAGATGCCATCGCAGCGAGTAATGCCCGCCCGCAGTACCTGCTGGCGAAGATCCGGCGAGGCATCGATCAGGATGACACGCTCCTGCCCCTCCAGATCAACCCAGCACACCGCAGCGGCGGTCCGAAGCCGATTGTCCCGTGGATCGTCGGATGTGCAGGTTGGGCAGTCGCATGCGATCGCGGGAACACCTGCGGATGTGCCTGAGCCAAGGACAATGCAGCGAACGTCGGTAATCACCGCTGCGCCGCCATTTGTGGCGTGAGGCATGCTGCAGCCGTAGCGGCGGGATCATCGCTGCCACAAATGGCCGCTCCGACCGCAAGGCCCCGCACTCCCGCCACAATGACATCACCTGCGTTTTCGGGCGTCACCCCACCAATCGCCAGATGTGGCATCCTCCCGATGATCGGGAGCGTCTCAGTGATGCGGATGAGTCCCGCCCCGGGGAGGCTGGGCTTGGTGGGCGTCTTGTAGATCGGCCCGATCCCGACGTAGTCCACGCCCATCTCGACCGCGGCGGCAGCTTCGGTAACGCCGTGGGTACTGAGGCCAATGATCAGTTGGCGGCCGCATTGCTTGCGTGCATCAGCAACTGGCAGATCGCTCTGCCCGAGATGAACACCCGCTGCGCCTGCCGCAAGGGCGATGTCGAGGCGGTCGTTGATGATGACGGGAACTCCGGCCAGTTGGCAGATGCCAACGACTGCCCGTGATCGCTCAAGCAGGGTCGCTGCATCCATGTCTTTTTCCCGCACCTGCACGCATTCGACACCACCTTCGATCGCGGCCGTCAGCACATCACGCCATGGAAGAACGCAGGTGGACTCGGTGAGCAGCAGGCACAGCCGCCACTGAGAAACTCTGCTGCCAAGCCGTCGCTCGACGAAGGCACCGAAGTCGTAGAGTTGGTACCGAAGCGACTCGATGCCGGTGGCGGCGGCAGGATGGTCCAGTTTGGCAATCTCCTCGAGACTCCGCAGTGCTTCGGTCCCCCGCCGCGTGGCTGCCGCGGCCACATCGGTGATGGTGCTGCGGGATTGCTCGGAGGGGGTATGTATGCGCGTGCCGACGTCGCCAGCGGTGTCCCGGGTCCAGATGGTCTGATCGCTCGGCCAGATGGACGCAGCGATGGATCGCAGGCTGTGGCGTAGGTGCTTGAGTTCACCACTGGTCTTGGCGTCGTCGAGAAGAAAGCGGGCGATGTCTTCAAGCGTGCGAACACCCTCGCCCGCTCGGTTCAGGGCGGCGTCAATGAGGCGGTTGATGGCCATGGGGGGCATTGTAGCGCACCCCAGCGCACCCCCTCACCCGGCTTCGCCGGGAGCTCCCCCGCAGGCGGGGGAGCGGAGTACCGCGTTTCCCCTCACCCACGTTGTGGGGGAGGTGCCGCGAAGCGGCGGAGGGGGACCGAATCTGAGGACTCGCCGCGCCTTATTGCGGAAGACCAGCAGGCCTGACCGATGCCCTGCTGCATGTATCGAACCATTCGAACCGGATCTCCCCGCCGCGGCGTCATTGTTGCTGGCATCACCTCGTCAGCCAAGCGACTTCCTGCCTCGCTGAAGTCACTCAATGAGAAGTGTGGAGGTGGGCTTGAGGCAGCCCGCACGCGACCAGAGTTCTCAGGCGAGGCTGGGCGGATCTCGGCGGGTAGTGATTCGGCCATTCTGATCGGACTCGGAGACGATGCGCCGACGCCGAATTCGCTGCGGATCGCTGGTGCGAAACTCGTTGCCACACTGCACACGATGGGTGCCTCGGCGGCGCACATTGAACTGGCCGGATGCCTCAAGGGTCCGCTCTCGAAGAAACCCGCTGCCGCCGCGCAGGCCATCGCCGAAGGTATGGTGCTGGCGAACTGGTGCCAGGAGACTTGGCGAGGTACCGCGGCCAAGGGCGACAGCGCCGCCGGCACGCTGGTACTCACCAGCTTGGAAGGCGCTGCCCGGGGCGGATTGCGTCGGGGATGCATCCTTGGCGACGGATCCAATGAAGCTAGGCGACTTGGATCCACTCCGCCCAACATCGCCAATCCGGCGTGGGTCGCCCGGCAGGCCCGCAGCGTGGCCAAACGGCTCGGGATGCGGTGTGCGGTGATCTCCGCAGCGAAAGCCAAGGAACTTGGAATGGGCGGGCTCACGGCAGTTGGTGTTGGCTCGTCGAGCCCACCATGCTTGATTCATCTGTGCTGGAAACCGAGATCCGCCAGGCCCAGCACCCGACTCGCGATGGTCGGCAAGACCATCACCTACGACACGGGTGGCTACTCGTTGAAGATCTCCAATGGCATGAAGGGAATGAAATACGACATGTGCGGCGGAGCAGCGGTACTTGGTGCGATGCAGGCCATTGCGACACTGAAACTGCCGGTCGAAGTACACGCGGTGCTGCCCGCCGCCGAGAACATGGTGTCGGACCGCTCCTACCGGCCCGACGACATCATCGAGATGTACAACGGTGTCACTGTAGAAGTCACCAATACCGATGCCGAGGGACGGCTCGTTCTTGCAGACGCGTTGGCATGGACCTGCAAGAAGGTGAAACCAACCCACATCATCGACATCGCCACCCTTACCGGGGGCGTGGTCGTGGCACTGGGCGAGTGGTGTAGCGGGCTCTGGTGCAAAGATGTGAACCTTCGCCGTGCCCTTCAGAATGCCGGCGATGCCTGTGGCGAGCAGGTCTGGCGCATGCCGCTTTGGAAGGAGCACCGCGAATTCATGCGGGCCAGTCACGCTGACATCTGGAACTCCGGCCCCAAACGGGACGGGCACCCCATTCAGGGCGCCGCCTTCCTCTCGTACTTCGTCGATGCAGACATTCCGTGGGCACACGTTGATATCGCAGGTCCGGCGACAACCGATTCGGCGACCGATCTCTTTGCAATCGGCCCGACCGGATGCGGCGCTCGCCTGCTTACCGAAACGGCGGCGGCTTTCGTTTCAGGTTGATGTGGTCAGCAGCGACTCGACCCGCGCTGGAATGATCTCGGCGAACCGCTTGGCGACGGCGTCGTAGGAAGGCTGTCCCATTCCAATCGGATCCGACACCGGGTCATCGGGGTCGAGCAGGTGAACCTTGGCAAGGCTGTCCTTCTCATCGCCTGCAAGCATGTGCCGAACCGCATCCACATGGCTCGATGTCATGCACAGCACCAAATCTGCGTTGTGGACCATCCTTGGTGTCAACGCCTTGGAGCGGCCATCGTGCTCGATGCCCATGCGGTTCAAGGCCGCAGTGGTTTCTGGGGAGGGGGGCGCCCCATCCGCAGCTGCAATGCCAGCCGAGCCGGTAAAAACAGGCTGCCCAATGCTCTCAAAATGCGATCTTGCAATCGCCTCTGCCATCGGGCTTCGGCAGGTATTTCCGGTGCAGATGAAGAGAATTGTTCGCACGGGGCCATGATAGGGATTCCGCCCTCTTTGGCCGCTTGCCCTTGCACCATCGGGCAGAATCGGATTGAATGCGTTGCGACCCACACAGGAGAACCACAGGTGGAGTTCATTCCCGCCGACGAAGCGGCATGTGTGATCACTGATCACGGCATCGAATCCGACACCCCGGACGAAGACCATATCTATCTGCGGATGCGTGACGCTGAGACTGTGCATCACCACCATGTGGCGGTTGCGGGCAGTGTGTGTGCTCCACGGGATGGAGCCGCCGTCCACGAGATTGCAGAAGATCGGCTTCCGGATGTCGTAGATCACCTCATGCACAAGCTGCATCACTCGCAACTGCTGCTCATCCCGGTAGGGAAGTGGCGGAGCGTGTTCGATGTCGTGGCATTCAGCCTCGCGGCGAACGAGGAGTGGCAACAAATCGACGCGGCCGCAACGGTCGAACTCAATTCGCGGGATCCGCTTCTTGCCGATGCGGGTGATCTGCACTTGCTGTGCGACCTGATCAAGGCACTGCTGCACGACTCCGAGAAGCCAGACCAGGGGCTGATGCTCATCTCGGTTGGGCAACCCGTTGTCGTCGAGATCGTCCCGACAGGTGGCATTCGATTGAGTTTCGGCAATCAGGCAGCTGCCGACGAACTAGCTGAGGTCTACGCCTCCTGATTCGGGAGCGCAGAGGCACCACACCATGCCGCCGGCAGAACGAACCAAGGCAATACAGAACCTCGTGGACAAGGCCATCGCGGCGCTTGCCAAGGAAGACTGGTTTCAGGCCGAGCGTGTGCTCGACCGCGTATTGGCCATGAGCCATGGCCGACGCGACTACCTGGGAATGGCCGAGATCATCGACCTGCTCTCACAGGCCCGCGGTGGGCGGCGGAAGCAGGCCCTTGCCTCCCGCAAGGCGATACGGATCATCGACGAAGAGTTCGCCGACACCATGGCGGTCGAACCGGGCCGCTACCTCGTACAGCCCCCGCTGGTCGGCGCCGATGCAAGACGCCTGCGGCTGGTGGCCTGCGCTGCCGAGGTGCCAGTTGTGGTGCTTTGCCGTGAGCCAACGACACAACTTGGACTGATTCCGATCGTGGCAATTGGCCCGCTTGGGGCTGTTCGCACGAAGATAAAACCACCACGGGACCAGTCAAAGCCAGCGGCAGCGTGGTTCCGCGGAGCGTTGCTGAGCCTGGGTGAGGTGGCGGTCGAGAAACTCAACCCAGAGCATATCGCCTCCCGCCGGCTTGATGCCGCGCTTGGACTGCTTGATACGCTGCCCGAAGACGAAGCACTGCACCGACTCGCCATCGACCTCTGCGCAGAAGCAGCCAACGAGGACCCCTGACCCCGGAAGTTCAGGGAATATCGCCCCCGCTCTCAGAAACGAGTTCAATGACAGACGAACACAGCACCATCGAAGCGCATCTGGCGACCTCCTACCTCATCAGGTCCATCATCGTGACCATCGTGTGTCTGGTGCTCGGTGTCTGGGGCATCTGGGACTACGTCGAGATCATTCCGCGGCAGGAACGGGAATTTGCCCGGGCAGAAGTATGCCGCGCCTTCAACCAGTATGCCGAACCGGTCGTCAGTGGTGGTGAGGCGCCCAACGAAAAACGTCGTGCCGAATTCGTGACCGCAGTTCTCAGAAGTCTGGAAATCGAAGGGGGGGGGGCGATCGAGAGCGACATCGATGGCCTTCGTGAAGCCGTGTCCAGCGGTGGTGAGCACGCGATTGACACGCTTGAAGAATTACTCGTCAAACGCCTGCTCCCAGAGGCAGTGCGGCAGGCTGCGGAATCGCAGGGTGCTGAGACCGGATCGACACTGCAGACCGGCCCGAGAAGTGAAAGTACCTGGCTTGCTGCCGAGGCGGCCATGGTCCGCGGAGCCCGAACACCGACACTGGCTTCGGGTGATTCCGGTGATGTGCTCAGGCAGGGGCTGCTACTAGCACAGGCTCAACTCAACTTGTATGGCGAGGTCGAGCAGCCATCCGCTTACGATCGTCCGATTCAGTGGCTCTTCATTCTGTGCCTACCATTCGTGCCGTGGTATCTCTGGGGCGTCGTTGTCAACAAGCGTAAACGCTTCGCACTCGATGCTGATGGCACGCTCCATGTGCCTGGTGAGACATGGTCGCCTCAGGATCTCGCGGACATCGACATGAAGAAGTGGATGAGCAAGAGCAAGGCGTGGGTGGTGCATACCGATGGGCATCGCGTACTGATGGATGATTACATCTTCAAGGGCGTCTACCGGATCGTCGGTGAAATCGCTTCGGCACGGTATCCGGCAGAGTGGACGGACGAGGCAAAGCGGGTCAAGAAGGACACCGCTCCTCCTGAACCGGCGGATTCTAGCGAGATGCCTGAAATCGACGCCTGAGCATTCCCAACAAGGAGCAGGCACATGCCGCACGCTCCCGCACAACCCGCCCCCTTTCGGCAGGTTCGGCCCAATGGCCGGCTGCACGAGCCCTCGGTATCCGAGGCTGACATGCGAAATGCCGTTCTCAGCCACGTATTTGTAGCACTCGGGGCCCTGAGCGTCATCCTGCTGGTGGTGCCGCTGGTGCTCTGGCTCAGCGGCAGAAACCAGAGCGGCTTCGTGGACGATCATGGACGTGAGGCCTGCAACTTCATTCTGAGCATGATGCTGTGGAGTTTCATTCTGACCATCACGTTTGTCGGAATCGTTCTCCTGTGGATTCCCTGGATATTGACCGTGGTACTGTCGATCCGATCGGCCGTGATCGCATCAAACCGCGAGTATGTGCGGTATCCGATGACGATCCGGTTCTTGTGAGGGAATCGGGTTCCGGAACGGAAACCCCGGAACAGGAACCCCGGAACGAGAACCCCGGAACAAGAACCAATCGCCCACCTGTGGTCTTTCACATAATCTTCCGCTCCGGCACCCAACCCCTTTTCCTACCATGACCCCATGCCACTGCTGGAAGCCAACAACCTCATCAAGTCCTACACCGGCCGCCGCGTCGTGGATGAGGTGTCGTTTTATGTGAACCCGGGTGAAATTGTCGGACTGCTCGGACGCAATGGTGCCGGCAAAACGACTTCGTTTCGGATGGTGATCGGCATGATCACACCCGAAGGCGGCACGGTGCACTTCGCTGGTCAAGATGTGACCCGCGAGCCGATGTTTCGCCACGCGCGGCTCGGCATGGGCTATCTCAGTCAGGAACCGAGTGTCTTTCAGCGGATGACCGTCCGTGACAACCTTCTTGCTATTCTGGAAACGCGAGATCTTTCGCGTGAGCAGCAGAATGAGCGGTGCAACGAGTTGTTGTCCAAATTCGGACTCGAACACAAAGCGAAGGAAACGGCGAGAACCTGCTCGGGGGGTGAGCGGAGACGATTGGAAATCGCCCGTGCCATGATCACCGAGCCGACCATGCTGCTGCTCGATGAACCGTTTGCAGCCGTCGATCCGCATACCGTCGAAGAATTGCAGCACGAGGTTGCCAAACTGCGGGACAACGGCATTTCGATTCTGGTGACAGACCACAACGTCCAGCAGACACTCCGCATCTGCGACCGGGCCTACATCATTCACCACGGCAAGAACCTGCGTGAGGGTGAACCCAAGGAGATCATCAACGATGAGTCCGTCCGCGAGGCCTATCTCGCCTCGACCTTCCGGGGCGATGAATTCGACTAGAGTGACCTTTCGATGAAACTTCTGCTGCTCATGTTGCTGGTCGTTGGTGGACTGACGCAAGTCGGATGCGTCCGCCGCACTATTCGCATCACTACCGAGCCACCCGGCGCGCTTGTGTGGCTCAATCATCGAGAAATCGGACGAACCCCTGTCGAGGCCGACTTTACTCACTACGGAACCTACGACCTGCTCATCAAGAAGAAGGGCTGGGAGCCGATGATCGGGGCGATGCCGACTGGATTTCGCATTCGAGGAACACCCGGAGTGGATCTGATGCTTGAAGTGTTGCCGATCAACACACATGACTTGGTTGAGTGGCACATCGAATTGGTGCCTCGGGATCAAGACCACCATTCGCTGTTGGACCGCGCATCTGAGTTGCGGGCTGAAGGCGGGGGGCACGACCCCCACACCATGGCCGACGAAATGGGTCAAGCGGAGTCTGGAAATCCCTCACCTAAGGTCAATTTGGACTCGGACGAACGGGAGTCGGTTTCTGGCACCTGACCCCCTCCTCCCACAGGAGTATCGATATGGAACTACTTCTCGCAGGGGCCGTTTGGATTGGACTCGCGACCGCGGATCCACCGCCGCAAGAGGTGGGTGGCAAAGCCATCATCGATCAGGGCACCCTGAAGCAACTGGCCGAACAGTCACTTCGCACTCAGGGGTTGTCCGAGCACAACCTGCCCGATGAACTCTGGCCTGCGCTGCTCGATCGAACCATGGAGGCGATCGGATGGCGGCATCGTTTCCGGGCATTGGAGTCGGAACTGTCAGAACTTCGTGAGCAGATCGATGATCTTCGCCACTTTGTAGCGGACCATGAGCAATTCGGGGACGACTTCGCCGCCTACCATGAAGTGCTCGCAGAGACAAAGCGGTTGACCAATGCCCAAATCGCGCTCAAGCGGCAGCAGAAACAGATTGAACAGGATCGCAAGCGCGAAGACTCGAGAAAGAAGCAGGAAGCGGCTGCCGCTGCGAGGAAGAAGGCCAAGGAGGTCAGCCAGCGGCTGACCAAATTGGGTTTTTCGGCCATCGGCCAAAATGTGTACCTGAGCAAATCCGCGTACGCCTACCCAAATCGGACCGTGCCCGAACAGCGAGTCTACTTCCAGCCGGGACCAAACGGCGAAATGCAGCCCATGACCACAATCGAAAGCCGTGAGGAGATCGACTACACCAAGATGACCATCTCCGGCAGCCTGCTCAACGGCGCCAAAATCACCCGCAACGTCGGCGTCGCCTTCGTGTTTCGTGATCAGTACGGCAACCAGATCGGGCAAGAGACCGTGGTCATCGAGAACGCGCGGCCAGATGTTCCGTATCCGTTCACCGGTGAACTTGTCATGGCGTCCGATCAGCCTTTCTCCAGCATGACCAGTTGGGTTCTGTTCGCCGATACGGCGCCACCTGCTGCGGTCACGACGCCCTCGGCTGTGCCAGTGCCCGGTACTCCGGCGACTCCATGACACAGCAGGGTGCGCTGGATCCAGCGAGCCCTCGTCGTCGAGTACTCATGCCTTTGGTGATTCTCGCCGTAGCCATTGGAATCGGTCTCTGGCTCCCTGATCAAACTGGATCGGATGGTGATATCGAGCAGCGACTTCGGAACACCCTGTCCAGTCAATGTGGTCCCACCACGACGACACCTGTGGTTCAGTGGGCCTTGCCCATCGTGCAGTCCACATTCGAGGCGGCCGCTTCGCGTTGGTGCGAGCGGGGGATCGATTCGGCATCCGTCACGATCACGCAAATGGATACGGAGGATGGCAGGCGATCAATCTCTTTGCATTCCCCTGATGGTGGTTCCATCAACCTGCTGCTCACCATTGAGTCCGACGGAACACCGCTGGTCTCCTCAATCAGCCTCGATCCCGCTGGAACATGACCGCCCCAACTTGAGCGGGCTGATAGTCTGACAGAATGGACGTCTGGATCAACGGCAAGTTCGTACGGGATGAAGATGCCCGCGTATCGGTCTTTGATGCGGGATTTCAACATGGCATCGGCCTCTTCGAAACGATGGCGGCCCGCAACGGACGGGTCTTTCGTGCCGGGCAACACATGGGCCGACTTCTGGAATCCGCCCAAACCCTGATGTTGAGTGATCGGCTGCACGCCGACCCGCTGATCGAAGCTGTACATCACACGATCGAACACAACAAGCAGCCAAGTGCCCGCGTCCGACTGACGCTGAGCGGTGGAGACCTCTACGCGCTTCGCAGTACTGGTGAAGGGCCGACTGATCCGACGATTGTGATCGTTGTCCAGCCGCCGACCGAGTACCCGGAGGCCTTTTTCTCCAAAGGCATCGCCGTCCTGCTCGCCCCGGGGCGCCTCAACCCGTGGCAGCAGACGGCCGGACACAAGACGCTGAACTATTGGAACCGGATCGCTGCGTTGCAGGCTGCGGCCTCGGTGGGAGCGGGAGAGGCCTTGTGGCTGACACCAGACGCGAAAGTTGCGAGTGGATCGGTGAGCAACCTTTTTTATGTGTCTGGTGGCGAGTTGATCACACCATCTGCCCGCGGCGAGCAACTCAAAGGCGAACTTGTCCCACCCGTGCTTCCAGGCATCACCCGTTGCGCAGTCATTGAATTGGCGCAGCGAGCAGGGATCTCGGTCCGCGAGGGAATGCCGAATCTGGAGGAACTCATGGACGCCGACGAAGTCTTCCTGACAAACTCGAGTTGGCACATACTTCCGGTCACCGGGCTTGGGCTGAATGTCCATTCCGAAGATCCTCAGCACGAGACCGAACTGCGGCACCACCCTGTCGGTGAAGGTTCGGTTGGCAGCATGACCGCCGATTTGCGAGCGGCCCTCTTGGAACTCATCGAACAGGAGACCTGTGAGATCTCGGCACCATGAATGGGCCAGAGCACATTCCGCCAGAAGGGTTCCCGGAAGGTCATTCAAGGGCATCGCGGGTGTTTCAACTCATTCAGTCACGGCCGAGCCGGGCGTCGCGTGTGGCGATTTCGGTGTTCTTGCTGCTGCTGGCGTTGCCGCTGCTGGTGCTGGCCCTCGCGGCGGGCATCATCTCGATGGCGGTGTATCTGATTCTTGCAGGATGGGCCCGTCTCTTCGCCCGACGCACGCCGGACTGGGCTGAGCATGATGGCGAGGGCCGGAAGGATGTCAGGGTGAAGCGGTAGTCGGAAGTCGGCCGAATCGACCCTCGGCATACGCCGCCCTCGCCCGTATCATCATGCTGATCCCATGAGCACCGCGACCACCCCCAAGTTCACACACCTGCATCTCCACAGCGAGTACTCACTGCTTGACGGGGCGAATCGCATCAAACCGCTGCTCAAACGTGTGGCGGATCTCGGCATGACGTCGGTCGCGCTGACGGACCATGGCAACCTGTTCGGTGCCGCCGAGTTCTTCTTGGCCGCGAACAAGCTGGGGATCAAGCCAATCCTTGGAATCGAGGCCTACGTCGCGCCAGAACAGCGGACGATGCGTGCGAAGTCGAAAAACGGACCAGACGGTGGGTTCCATCTCGTCCTGCTCGCACGCAACGACGAGGGGTGGGGCAACCTCGTCAAGTTGAGCAGCGATGCCTACTTGGAGGGCTTCTATCACAAGCCGCGGATGGATCGGGAGACACTTGCTCGGTGGTCCGCTGGCCTGATTGCCATCAACGGACACCTCGGCTCATCACTGGCGCACCATCTAGTTCAGTTCGAACAGACCGGCGATGACAAGTATTGGAAATCCGCCCTCGAGGAGGCCCGTTGGCATTCCGAGGTATTCAGCCCGGACGAGCACGGTGAGCCGTGTTTCTTCGTCGAGTTGCAACGCATGGACATCGACAAGCAGGATTCGATCAACCCGCTCCTGATCAAACTCGCTGATGAACTTGATCTCCCTCTCGTATGCGACAACGATGCCCACTTCCTGACTGCTGACGATCACAACACACACGACACGCTCTGTTGCATCTCCATGGGCAGGACCAAAGAAGATCCCAAGCGGCTCACCTATCCGCCGGACCTGTACGTCAAGTCGCCGAAGGAAATGGTGGAACTCTTCAAGGATGTACCGGAGGCTGTTGATAACACCAACCGAATCGCCGAGCGGTGCGAGACGACCATCGATTTCGCAACCAGCCACGCTCCAGTCGTGCGAGTCACGGCACCGAGCGAATCCCCCACATGGGATGGAGTCGGCGATCTGACCGAGTGGTTCAAGGCCTGGTGTACACGAATCGAGTTGCATCCATTCGATGCGGAACGTGATGCAGGAGCTGACCGAATCGCACTGGAGGCGGAGTGTGACCGCGCGCTCAGGCTGCTGGCCGAGGCTGGTCTCATCTGGCGATACGGATCCGATGGCGTCACCGACGAGATTCTCGCTCGGTGTGAACGTGAACTCTCGATCCTGTCTGAGAAACGGATCAGTGCCTACTTCCTGATCTGCTGGGACTTCGTCAACTGGGCGCGGCAGCGGGGTATCCCGGTCAGTGCCCGTGGCAGTGGTGTCGGCACGATGGTCGGCTATGTGCTGGGACTTTCCAACGCGTGTCCAGTGACATTTGGATTGCTCTTTGAGCGATTCACCGACCCAGACCGCGATGAATACCCCGATATCGATATCGACATCTGTCAGAACGGACGTGGTGAGGTCATCCAATACGTCCGGGAGAAGTATGGCCATGTCGCGCAGATCATCACGTTCGGTCGGCTCAAGGCACGCGCAGCGATCAAGGATGTCTCGCGGGTCATGGGGCTTGAGCCGGTCGAGGGGCAGCGGCTCTCAAATCTGGTTCCGCCGGAATTGAACATCACGATCGCGCAAGCCCGCGAGTCATCAACGGACTTCAAAGAGGAATACGAGAAGAACCCCATGTCCCGCCGCGTCATCGACGAAGCGGAAAAACTGGAAGGACACGCAAGGCACGCCGGAGTCCACGCGGCAGGTGTTGTCGTGGCGACGCAACCGCTCGACACGATCGTGCCGCTGTGCCGGGTGAGCGGCAACGACGAGGCGGTCACACAGTGGGATGGGCCGACCTGCGAACGGGTCGGACTGCTCAAGATGGATTTTCTCGGTCTCAGGACGCTCTCGACGCTGGAACTGTCGCGAGAACTCGTGGAGGTGACGCTCGACGAATCGGAAATCTGGGCTGCGGTTGGCCTCGCACCTGGCGATGGCCCATACCCGCTGGACCTTGACCGTGTTCCCTGGGACAACCAGCAGGTACTTGATCTCTTCCGCCGCGGCGATACCTCCGGGATCTTCCAGTTTGAATCGACGGGTATGCGCCAACTACTGCGGGAAATGCAGCCGGATCGACTTGAAGATCTCATCGCTGCCAATGCGTTGTACCGACCTGGGCCAATGGATCTCATCCCCGAGTACATCGCCCGCAAGCACGGGGACCACCCGGTTCCGAATGTGCATCCGATCGTGGACGAATTCACCGCCGAGACCTATGGCATCATGGTGTATCAGGAACAGGTCATGCAGATCGTGCATGGGCTCGGTGACATCCCACTGCGACAGGCCTACACGCTCATCAAGGCGATCAGCAAGAAGAAGGTCGATGTCATCGACTCGGCCCGGAGCGGTTTCATCGAGGGTGCGTTCAAAAAGGGGATGGACGAAGACGAAGCCGAGGAACTCTTCGAGTTGATTCTGAAGTTCGCCGGCTACGGCTTCAACAAGTCCCACTCGACGGGATATGCCATCATCGCCTACCAGACTGCCTGGTTGAAGACGTGGTTCCCGGTGCAGTACATGGCGGCCGTGCTGACGTTCGAGAGTGCCGCGAAGAAGACCGAGGACTGGGCGCCGTATCTGGATGACTGCCGGTACACGCGCTTCTCGGATCACGCCGACAGCAAGCCGGACATCGGCATTGAGGTGCGTGGCCCCGACATCAACGAGAGTCGCCACCGCTTCACGGTGGTACACGACGAACATCTGTCGCCGAGCAGTCTCAATGGGGCAATCCGCTTCGGGCTCGGCGGCATCAAGGGGGCCGGGAAGAATGCTGTGGAGGGTTTGATTGCCGAGCGGGATGCCAATGGCCCCTTCTCGTCGATCTGGGATATCTGCGAGCGGGCGCCATCGGGCACCGTCAACCGCGCGACGATGGAAGCCTTGATCAAGGCCGGCGCGCTCGACTCCATTCACGGCATGCCCAAACGCGCTGCCATGGTGGAAGAGGCGGAGGCGGCGCTTCGGGCGGGGCAGAAACTCAAGAAGGACACCGACTCCGGGCAGGGGCAGCTCTTTGGTGGCGGAGATGACCCCGAAGAGGACCTCGAACAGTTCGCGCTTCCTGATGTGCCGCCGTGGAGTAAGCGGGAGGCCCTGGCCCACGAGCGTGAACTTCTGGGTTTCCACGTCTCTGGCCATCCAATCGATGAGTACGACGCAGTTTTCAAGACCTATTGCTCGTGCAGTATCTCCCAACTCGACAACATGCCATTGGGCCGCCAGACCAGAATTGGTGTGATGATCGCCTCGACCCGTATCGTCACCATTCAGCGGGGACAGAACGCGGGGCAGCGGATGGCGATGTTGTCACTGCAGGATCGTGGGGCGTCAATCGACGCAGTGATGTTCTCAGATCACTTTGCGAGATACGGCGAGATGGTTGTCAACGATGCCATTGTCATCGTAGAGGGGCATCTGGACATCAACAACAGAAGTGGTGGCCAGCAATTTATCGTCGAGCGATTGGTGCGTCCGAATGAGGCTGCAAAATTCCTGACCGAACGCATCGAGTTGCGGGTTCCCTTCAAGGGGGGAGAATCCCAACAGGCTGCGGGGGAGCGGCTCCGTATGACTGCTGGTGTCATCAAGCAGGCGGGTGGCTCACAAATCGCCGATGGGGCGCATCCGGCCAACGTCGTTCTGCATCTGGATCTTCCCGAGCAGATGGTGACGCTCAAGAGCGAATTCCGGGTCGTCCCGCACGACGAACTCGTTCGTCAGTTGACTGAGATGCTCGGGGGGAGCCAGCAGATTCAACTCATCGGTTCGGTGCCTCGGGCACAGGCGCGTGGCCGCAAGGCGAAGAACTAGAGGTTGGCCCAACAATCCTCGTTTACGCTGCCAAGTCGCCCCAACTGTCTTCCACCGGCTCGTCCGGCCACTCCGGGCGAGAGCGTTTGTGGACCCGGATGATCTGAGCGAGTTGCTCCGTGATGATGGTCCGGAGCACATCGAGGGTGGTGGCATCCTCGGACGAGAAGCCGATATCGGCGTCGCGGAAGAACGCGAATACCGCCAGACACTCATCGTCGCGGTGACATGAGAAAGAGGCCAACTGCGAGCCGCTGAGCATGCTCAGGTGGCCGCCAACATCGTGCGCGAGTTCAGCTGTGTCGTCGAAGCGTACGAGTTCGTGTTCGGTCGACATTCCCGGGCAAATGAGATTGCCGAGATCGCGGAGCGTCGGCATCAAATCCGTGTCCTGCCACTGGAAGTTCACATAGGCACCGACACCATACTGCTTGTCACCTTCCTTGAGATACACGACGGCATTCGTCGGACCGAGTTTCTTGAGAATGTATTCGAGTGAAGTGCGAAGCATCTCCTCGACATCGAGTTCCTGACTGATGAGCGCCTTGAATTCGCTGGACATGGCGACATCACTCATCTGCTCTCGCATGGTGCGATACGCGGACGCGAGATCGCCGCACAGCACATTGACCTGGTCGGACATCTCGTCGCGGGCGGTCGTGAGTTGCTCGCAGGTGTCCGCCAGTTGTTCGAGTTGGCACTCCCGTTCACGGTGAGCGCGAACACGGGCCATGATCTGTTCCATCCGCTCCGGAACGCGGCTGCGGTCGGTCGGAAGACTGATCCAGTCGGAGGCGCCGTTTCGAATAACTTCGACAAGCGCATCCGGAGTCGGGGCAGCACCAAAGATGACCGACCGAACGCTCGGATGCTCAGCCTGTATTTCGCGAATGAAGCGAGTGGTGTCCCGGTTCTTGATCTCGGAGGAGATCATCAGCACGTCGGGGCGGTACTCGTCGTTGCGCGTGCGGGCGGTCTCGATGGTGTTGGACATCTCACAGACGTACCCGAGCGTCTCAAGTTGCAGCGCCATGCGGTCGCGGTCCTTGCCGGCCGGTCCGATGACGTGGAATCGACCGTGTGTGGTCTCCACCTCGGGACTGGTGTTGAATGCGGTGCTGGGGTGATCGAGCGGTTCCATCGACGGGCTCCGATGTCTGGGAATCCTGACCGCGGCGAACTGCCGGGCCACCGCAGCCATCGGCGCAATGGGAGACCGATTTCAGTCGGACTGATGTTCCTGTGCGGTTTTTCGGGGCGATGTGGGTGATACCGCCGTCCTGAGGGGTTGCCCGGATCGTTCCTTGGTGATGTCACAGCAAGGGGATAGGTTCTAGAAAGGTACGGGTGTCCATCACCCTGAAATGTGACTTATCGGGCCTCAAACAGGCGGACAGCCTCGGGAATACGGGGGTACAGCGGCTCAAGATGGTGGGTATCCACAATCTCGCCACGAGCCTGGCATTGCTCGGCAAGATTCAGGCAGATGACCGGGTCAAATCGTGGCGGCTCCATGGGCACCCCCGCATCTTGGACCGCCCCGAGAAGCTCTGGTGGAAGATGAGCATCGGCGATACAAACCTCACACCCAGCGAGGGCGGGTCCGATCGAGACGGCATTCACAAGCCCCGGAGTGCCTGTGATCTGTAACCCGGAATCAACGCAACTCAGCCACGCCGTACCCCGCCTCGAAGCAAGAAGTACCCCGATCCTCGCTGCCGGACCTGCTCGCGAGCCTGCCACGACCAAAGCCGTCTGAACAGCCACAACGTCACAGCCGGTACTGATTGCCAACATCTTGGCCGTCGTGACCGCTATCCGCAGACCGGTGAAACCGCCGGGCCCAATCGATACGCCAATGAGCGACAGGGCGTCTGGAGCGAGCCCGGCATCGGCGAACAATCGATCGACTTCAGACATGAGCCGATCATCGACTCCAGAAGCCGACTCGAGTGAGGCAGTATGAATCTCCCCTGCTGTGTCCCGCAATGCAACGCCGCCGCCACGCTGGGAACACTCGATCGCAAGCGTGACACTCACGACGCGGGTTCACAGGTGGGCAGGACTTGGATGGGCGTAGCACACGTCATCATGTCATCGATGTCGGGGTTCATGGAAAGATCCAGTTCGAGTACTGCACCATCATCCTGATCGCTCGCAAGTGCCATCACCGAATCGCTTACCCGCCGCACACCACCATCGAGTCTGATATGGCCGATGACCATGCACCGAATGGACCAGGCTCTGAGAAGCTCTGTGATCTGATCACCATCAAACCGACGACCCCAAGTCAACAAATACGCTGCACCATCAGGACCAATTCGATCGTCCGGTGTGGGCTCGCGTTCCAGAATCATTGGATCGAAACGATCCATCATGACGGCGTCGGGAAGCGAGTGTGTGCACTGCACGCCGCTGGCAGTTCGAACCGCCAGTGGCATTGCGGCCAGAAAACCGTCGATCGCCGCATACACCCGCTCCCAGTCCTCTCCGAACGTCAGTGCGACGCCGTCCTCAAAGAGTTCTATGCTGTTGCCGCCGCCCTTGGTCACGCCGACGTAAGTGAGTTGTGAGTTCTCGTGGTTCCCGAGGATGGGGTGAACGCGTCCTGGATGTTGCACGAGCAAATCGGCAACCCGCGCCAACATCCGCCAACTCATGTCGCAGCCATGTATGAGTGTGGGGCCGTGAATGAGTTCTTGAAGCAGCAGATGATTCTGTTCGTCTTCAAGCTGAGCTGCAGCGAGAATCCGTGTGTAGTTGGGGAGGTGGTCGTGCAGATCACCTGCAATCATCAGTGAGCCTTCGTTTGGAAGATCGACTCGAGAGCCGATTCGACCAGGCGTGCTGAGCAGAATGGACGCGGCTTGCTCAAAGAGCGCAATGAGTCGATCGGCCTGTGTCCAGTCGGAGGGAGGGCTCACTTTCTGTTTCCGGAACGCTTTGAAAAGATAGCCGTGGACTGTCCAATCGCCTCACCCTGACGACTCATTCCCACCTCGGTGATTCGCTGCCACATGCTTTTTGCAATCCTCTCAGATTGCTCGATGTTGATCGAGCGCCGCGCGTAGGCACGCGAGACCGTTCCGGTAGTTCCACTGCCGGCGAATGGGTCGAGTACCAGATCACCCTCATTGGAGCAGGCCAAGATGATCCGTTCAAGATAAGCCTCTGGAATCTGGTTCTGATGGCCCGATCTTCGCTCTTTGTTGTTCCCCTGCACACGTCCCCAGTACTTGCCGTACCAGACATCCATCGGCACTCGCATGCCTTTGTTGGAGTCCTTCTCCATGGTGCGTTTGTCGCCGTAGATGCTGGCACGATCTGACACTTCCAAGATGGAATCTGGATTCCATGTCCGTGTGGTGCCTTTGCTGAAATAGAGCGCATGAACCTTGCTCACGATGAACGATGAGTCACGGCACTGCCCGAACCTGAAATGCCAGATGCACCAGTTCACCATCGTCATGCCCCGCCGCTTGAGGTGCATCACGATCTCAGCAACGGTGTCGTCCGGGATGTTTACCCAGAGACTTCCGTTTGGAGCAAGCGTATCGATGCAGCCGTCGAGCCAGTCGATTGTGAAGCGTTCGTACTCCGCCCTGCTCATATTGTCGGACCATCCGTCATACGGAACATCCCAGTTGAATGGCGGATCGGCAAAAATGAGATCCACTTCGCCGCGATCCGGAAGACTCGCCAATACATCGCGACAATCCCCGACATACAGACGTGTGTCGGGGTCATCACAGTTCCATTGTGGGTGAAGCAGCAGTGGTGTCGATTCTGTTTGATGGGCAGGCAGTCCATCGGCGATCAGGCGGATGCCGGATGCGGAAGTGGGGGTTCGAGTATCACGATGTGTGATAACGGCCCCGGTCGGCTCTCCACGCGAGGACGATGTGGTCTTCTGTTCCATTTGCCCAGTATTGCAGGTCGATGGCAGCGGTGGTGCTGTGAATACCTACAATTACCGACATGCGATTCCCTTGGTTCACTCCTGCCGCTGTGATTCTTGTGTCTGGTTGCTCGCCGAGTTTCCATTCCATCGACCGACAGGTCAACGATCTGCTCGCCAGCGGTACCGGCCGCATCGAGGCCACCATCCCGCCTCGCCCGGTGGAGGAATGGGTGGAGGTTTCGGCAAGCGAAGCCACGATGAACGAGAAGCATCCATCCACCACCAATCCACCGGTCGAGTCGATGACTTGGGAGTCGGTCGTGGCGATGGAGACCCAGGAAGTACTCGACCGCCTTGTCTCCTACGAGGACGCCGCCGAGGGGGGCGAGGAATTGAAGCTTGATGAGGCGCTCGAGTGGGCTTTCGCCCACGGCCGGGAATACCGCTTCGCCGAAGAAGACTATCTGCTTACGTGCTTGAATCTTGTTCTTGAGTTGCACCTGTGGACGCCCCAGATTGCCGATGATGTGGCGTTGCAATACTCGCATCAGGACGGAGGAGGCGATTTCTTGCAGTCGGCCGAGGCTGTTGTCAATACGTTCTCGGCCTCTCAGCGCCTGCCATGGGGAGGCGAGGTGACAGCGTCCTACATCGCCACCTTTGCCCACGAGGTACTTGGAGCCGCCTCGGACTCGGGGGGGAGTTCCGATACCACGCGGATCGGTCAGTTCACTTTCGGTGGCAGCATTCCGCTGCTTCGAGGCGCCGGGATGATCGCCCAAGAGGACATCATTCAGGCCGAGCGAAACCTGATCTACGCGGCCCGATCCTTTGAAGAGTTTCGCCGCGACTTCTGGTTCCGCACCGTAAGTGCCTGGCTTGGGCTGCTTGTGCAGCGTCAGAACCTTGACAACGCGCTCGAATCCGCTTCGCTGCTCGAAACGCTGGCTGAACGGCAACGTGCCTTGTATGAGGCTGGCCGTGCTCGGTTGTATGACGCCGCTGAGGCGGAGAACAACGCACTGCAGAAGCAATCCAGCATCGCTGGACTGTGGGAGTCGTATCGGCTGGCGGTTGATCGTTTCAAGCTCCTCATCAACTGGCCGGTGGATGATCCGGTACGCATTTCCAAGGACACCTTCGCGATCGATCCGCCCGTCACCGATCTTGATACCGCGGTGGAAACCGCTATGTGGCAGCGGCTGGATCTCCAAACCGAGCGGGATCAGTTGGTTGATCGGCAGCGGTCCGTCCGCAATGCTCTCAATGGCCTGCTCCCGGATCTTGATCTGGCTGGAAGCATGCGGCTCGGATCAAACGACACCTACTACTACGACGCCGTACTTCCGTCGCTTGAAGACATGAACGCAGAGGCCTCGTTGACGCTCGGGCTTCCGCTCGATCGGGAGTCTGAGCGGATTGTGGTTCGGCAGGCTCAGATCGCTCTGGAGCGGTCGCGGCGGGAGTATCGAAAGCAACGCGACGAAACGGCCATTGATGTGCGATCCGCCGTTCGCGATATCGATGCCAATCTGTTCTCATTGGACATCCAGCGGCGGAACGTCGAGATTGCGCGGCTCAACATTGAATCCATCGATGCGGATCCGGATACCTACACGGTTCTGGATCAACTCTCCGCAATTCAATCACTGCAACAGGCGCAGAACGGGCGAGCGCAGGCCTTCCGCCGGGTCCAGGAGTCGATTCTCCGATACCTTCTTCGCACCGGCCAACTTCGCATCAACGGCGAAGCGGCACTGGATCCAATTCCTGGAATGGTTGTTTCCACTACATCAACCTTGTCCTATGAGCCGAAGGTTTCGGTTTCAGCAGAGCAGGATGTACACTGAGTCGAATTCATGCAGCAGCACGCACACCATTCTCGACGCGGCATCAACACAACCAGTGTTGTACTCGCTGGGTCGGCACTGGTCATCGTGGTGGTTGTGACGCTCTTGAGTGGTGGAGGTAGGTCACAGGACCTGATCCAAGCCGAAACCGACCTTCATACGGTGGTCATTGGCGAGTTCGGTGTTTCGATCCCGGCATCGGGTGAACTTGCAGCCTTCGATCAGGTGGAACTTCGGTGCGAACTCGATGGGAGTGCCACCGTTACCGAGATCATCGATGAGGGGTCTGCGGTCGAGACCGGGGATGTGCTTGTTCGTCTCGACGACAAGGATGTCAAGGACCGCATTCAGTCGGCGGAGGAGTCCGTTGTGGCCGCCCGCAATCAGGTCGAAACTCGAATGGCCGACTATGCCATCGCCCAGAAGTCACGTGAGTCGAATCTTGCCAAGTCGCAGGTCGCAGTCGACCAAAGTAAACTTGCCTTGCTCGCATGGCGGGAAGGTGAGGTGGTCGCTAAGCGGAATCAACTTGCCTTGGCGCTCCGAACAGCCGAAAAGGACTTCAAGCGACTCGAAGAAAAGTACAAGAAATCTCTGGAACTTCGTGAGCGGGATTTCATCAGCCAGAATGATCTTGAACAGGATGAGATTCAGATGATTCGAGCTGAGGCCCAACTCTCTCAGTCGGGGCTCGACCAGCAGGTGTATGAGAAGTACACCTACGAGAAGGACAAGCAGTGGAAAGAATCCGATCTCAAGCAGGCCGAAGATGAACTCGTGCGGGTTGAGACGCGGACTCGGGCCAGTGTGCAGAGTGCCAAGAGCAACCTTGATGCCGCCAAATCCAACCTCACTTCCAAGGAAGAGCGGCTTGCGCAACACCAGCAACAGCTGATCAACTGCACCGTGGTCGCTCCGGCACCCGGAATGGTGGTGTATGGAACAACTGTCGGGGGGGGACGCGACTGGGATCAACCCCAAGCTCTTCGGGTGGGTTCAAAGATTTCTCGCAACCAACTGTTGATCGTGTTGCCCAATACCGACCGCATGTTCGCCGATGTCAAGGTCAATGAGGCACTCAGTGGACACGTCAAGGCTGGACAGTCTGCGACTGTTCGAATGGATGCCTTCAATGACAGTGTCTTGCAGGGACAAGTTGACTCGGTCGGTGTGTTGGCCGAAGACGGTGGTTGGCGGGATCCGAATCGCCGAGACTACTCGGTGAAGATCTCCATCGACAACACCGACGAACTCCCCCTCAAGCCCTCCATGCGGTGCAAGGCGCTCATTCTGATCGACACGGTGATGGAAGCGCTCTATATACCCGTGCAGTCGGTACACCGGGGTGAGCAGAGTTCAATTGTGTACCTTGCCGACCGAGGACGCTATCAACCGACACCGGTCACGCTGGGGCGGTCCAGTGAGTTGTACGTCGAGGTACTTGGTGGTCTCTCGGCCGGTGATCAAGTGCTGCTTCGAGACCCGCCGCCTGGAACAGTGTTGGATGCAGTCTCGGATTCAACCGACGGCTGACCACCGAGCATCACATCCTCCCAACGAACCGGCAGATCGTGATCGATGCCTATCCGGTCGAGCAGTCGGCCCGCCATGAAATCCACGAGGTCGTCGATCGATCGAGGTTGTGTGTAGAAACCAGGAGAGAGTGGGATGATTGTGGCGCCTGCGGCCGCGAGCCGATCCATGTTGCCGAGATCGATGCGACTCAACGGCGTCTCGCGGTGAGCAAGCAGCAGTGGCCGGCCCTCTTTGAGCGTCACAGCGGCCGCTCGCTGCACGAGCGTGTTGGTCATGCCCGAAGCCAGAGCACCGAGCGTATTGCTGGAACACGGCACGACGATCATGCCCCCATGTCGGAATGAACCGCTCGCAATCACGGCCCCCATGTCGCGGCCTGAATGCAGTACGACCTGAGCAGGGTCACTGCGGCCGGCAAGCGCCGAGGCCGTGACATCCACGATGCCGCATTCTTCCAAGAGCAGTCGGCGACCGAGCGTGGACACGACCACATGGACCTCGATCCCCCGCTGGGCCAGCAACTCGATGGTCCGAACTGCATAGGGTGCACCAGAGGCACCGGTGATCCCGAGAATGATTCGCCGATCCCGATTCGTCCACGACATTCTCACAGTGTAGGGGCATCCCCGGAGGGTGCTGCTACACTGAGTCGTTGAATTGGAGAGCCCCCATGCGATATCCCCTCTGCATTTTCTGCCTCTTGTTGCCTGCAGCGTGCGCTCCCGAGGCTGGCTGGCCCCAGGAAACACCGCTCCAAATCGCCTCGCCGTCCGAAGCGACCGTCACAAATGCCATCGCTACGGCGGTTGATTGGTGGATCGCCCGTGAGCCAACAGCCCTGTCCGCCGGACCGGTTTTGGTCTACCTCACGCCCTCACTTGACCCAGCCAAAGCGTCACTTGCCAAACTGCTGCCGGACTGTGATCTGGTTGATACCGACGAGGGATCGGCACTTGCCGTGCGGGCGGTCCGGATGCATCATTCGTCTGCGCAGATTGACCTCGATGCTCCTCGGCCCAGTCGGGGGCGACAGCTGATTACCATCGACATGCAGAAATTCGCACTCACGCCTTGGAAAGTAACTGGCGCCAACTGGTGGCGTTTCAATAACAAGCAGTTGGACCGCATCACATCCGAGGCTGTTGCCGCCTCTAGGGAGACTGCTGCCGCTGAATCGAGCACGGCTACTGCCCAGCCCGATGCCGAGTGAGCGATTCTGCAACGCTTGGGTCGATGCCTCAATCGAGCAAGCTGAAATATCATGGTCTCAGGGCGGTATTCCAATCGGCTCGGTGCTTGCCCGCGCTGACTCCGGCGAGATTGTCGCCCGGGGCCACAATGAGCGGGTGCAGTCTGGTGACCCCACGGCACATGCCGAAGTTTCATGCATTCGTCATGCTGGCCGCCGCAGGGATTGGGCGGAGTTGACACTGGTATCGACGCTGAGCCCTTGTTGTATGTGCGGTGGAACGGCAGTGCTGTTCCGGATTCCAAGAGTCGTGATCGGCGAGAACCGAACATTCCTAGGCGCTGAAGAGTGGATGCGTTCTCAGGGGGTCGAACTCACCGTGCTCGACGATCCGCGGTGCGTTGCCTTGATGGAACGATTAATCCGGGAAAAACCGGACTTGTGGGCCGAGGATATCGGCGAGTGAGCAGGTCAGGCAGTCAACCCGATCGTCATGGCAACTGACGCTGATTCCGTTTTCTCTTGCGGCGGCTTGTACATCCATGGTCGTGGTGTGGGCGTGCGGATCACCATCCACCAGACAAAGAGCAATGCCAGCACGACGCGGGTGACATCGAACACAATGGCCGGAACGGTTCCGCGAAGATCGACGAGCATGCCGTCGCCCGGGTACACGCCGTAACCGAACAGGGCCGGAATGCGGAACCAGTAATACGCCGACACTGCGGATGCCGCAAACAGGGCGTCAAGCCGCCAACCGTCGGAATTTGGCAAGGCCGACCGAAGCAGCACCCACAACACCATCGTTCCGAGCATGCCCCCAAACGGCCACATCCAGGCTTCTGCGGCACCGATTGAAATGCCATCGGGTACCTGAAACCAACCCCAGACGAATCCCGGGAAACCGCCCACGATAATCATCCATGTCGCCTTGCGAGCCCATGTGGACTGACCTTGTCCGTGGCGAATTCCTAGAGCCGTGTCTGGACATGGGATCACGCAGCGGATACATGATTTGCAGTGGGCGCTTGTCACCGTGAGCAGCGACTTAGTTCCATACAGCCGCTCGACGGGGTGCACCGGACACGCTCCGGCGCACCAGCCACTCTTTCCGGCAAACACGAACCCGACCAGCAGGGCCACCACACCTGCGCCGACGAGCAGCAACAGGGTCGCGATTCCGTCGAGGTTGAACCATGGGTGCCGCAAGGGCACCAAGACCAACAGCAGCACGACACCAATCAGCCCCATGCGGGCCTGCCAGCGAGCATCGATGTGCAACCCCCGAACACCTCCAACCCTCCGACCCAGTTGTGACACGGTCCCGAGTGGGCAGATATTCCGCCACAGCCCGGGGGCCAGAACCACCAAGGCTGGTGCGGCAGGAATCAGCACATCCCAGAAGGCATGCAGGCCGACCTTCGGCCACCAGATGAGTGCCACAAAGAGGGCCAACGCCGCAGCCACCAAGATGCCCTGCACCACCGTCCACCACCCGATCACTCGACGCCGAATTGATTCTGATGAATAGGGGGTGGTGCAGCACGCCATATCGGACCTCCTGAGATCGATCCCGAATGTTGTTCGGCTCTGACCGCGAATCAATCCCTCTCTATCCAGATTAGCAAATCGAAACGTGGTCCAAGGCCCCTCGGGGGCCCCCAAAGCCCCGGGGCTGACCATTGGTGCTACCGGGTGAGCAGCATCGAGACCGCATTGCCACCACCGAGGCAGAGGCTGGCAACGCCGTACTTGGCGTCGAGACGTTGCATCTGATTGAGGAGGGTCACGAGAATGCGGGCACCCGAGCCGCCGATGGGGTGGCCGATGGCAATCGCGCCGCCGCAGATATTGACCTTGGCCGGGTCAATGTCGAGATACCGCATATTGCAGAGTGCCTGAGCGGCAAAGGCCTCGTTGAGCTCAAAAAGGTCGATGTCGCCGAGGGTGAGACCCGCCGATTCGATCAGCGCGGCGACACCATACCCGGGTGCCTCGAAGAGATCCTTGGGTTCCACACCAACTGTGTTGGTGGCGAGAATTCTGGCCATTGGCGAAGCGCCGCACGCGGCGGCGGCTTCCTCCGAGGCGACAACGACCGCGGCGGCTCCGTCGCTGATCTGCGAGGCGTTACCCGCTGTGACGGTGCCATCCTTTTTGAAGGCCGTCCGCAGTTTCCCCATGGACTCGGCGCTTGCGTCGGCACGAACACCCTCGTCGGCAGTAACATCGGCCCGCGCACTTATCTGCTCGGCGGTCAAGGGAATGATCTCGGCATCAAACCAGCCTTCTGCCGCAGCCTTTGCCGCCTTCTGGTGTGACTCGGCGGCGAATGTATCCATGTCCTCACGGCTGATGCCGTGCTTCGCCGCGGTGTGCTCGGCGGCCATTCCCATACCCCAACCTTCGAAAGCGCACTCGAGTCCATCATGGGCCATGTGGTCATGCAGTGTGCCCGGACCGAACTTGATTCCAGATCGAACGTCGGCGTAGTGTGGCGCCCGCGTCATGTTCTCGAAACCACCTGCTACGACAACACGGTTGTCGTCCGCTCTGATCGACTGATCCGCAGTCATCACCGCTTGCAATCCAGAGCCACAGACCTTGTTGACAGTCTGGGCGCTCACCGACGCTGGAAGGCCACCCTTGAGCGCTGCCTGCCGCGCAGGATTCTGTCCGAGGCCGGCCTGCAACACACATCCCATGATGCACTCATCGACTGCGACTGCATCCACGCCCGCTGATTCCAATGCGGCCTCTACCGCAAGCGCGCCGAGTTGGGGGGCGGGAGTGCGACTGAAGCCTCCAAAGAAGCGTCCAACTGGTGTGCGACGGGCGGAGAGAATCACGCTGGAAGTCATGGTTGAAACTCCATGGGTGTTTGAGGTCGGGGTCGATCCCTTGTCGGTCGGCTACCATGGGGGGCCTTCCACGGCAACAGCAGGCAAGGGACCCGGAATCGTACCCGCTCTACCCTGCTCCCGCCCCGGCACAGGAGGCTCCCCACATGGCCGATACGACCATTTGGACCGATGACAACCTCATGTCGCTCCAGAGCCACGTACTCGCCGGCGAACGAGCTCATCCTGGGGCGACTGGCGACTTCTCGTGGATCCTCTCGGCCATTTCACTGGCGACCAAGACCATCGGCAACAAGGTCCGCCGCGCCCGCATCGAAGATGTGCTTGGAGAATTGTCCGCCGAGAACACCCACGGAGAGCGGCAGCAGAAACTCGACGTCATTGCAAACGACATCATCAAGTCGTGCCTCGGAAGCCGCGCCAATATCGGCGTTCTCGTCAGTGAGGAAGACGAAGAACCGACGGTGCTCAGGACCCGGGACGAGGGTGGTCGCTATGCCGTGTTCTTTGACCCACTCGACGGCTCTTCCAACATCGATGTCTCTGTTGGTGTTGGAACGATCTTCGGCATCGTCCGGCTGCCTGATGATGGGAAGGGGGGTGTAGATGCCATTCTTTCGCCCGATGCCATAATTGTCGCGGCTGGATATGTGCTCTATGGGTCATCCACAATCTTCATGCTCACCACTGGGCACGGTGTCGATATGTTCGTGCTCGACCACTCCATTGGTTCCTATGTACTCGCCAAGCGCGGCGTCACCATGCCACACGCCCGGCCCATCTACTCGATCAACGAAGCCTACTCAAGTCGATTTCCGGATGGCGTCCGCTCATACTTGAGTTGGGCGCATGAGCACAACTACTCGTCCCGATACATCGGGTCGATGGTCGCCGATGTACATCGCACGCTGCTCAAGGGAGGCATCTTCATCTACCCGGCGACCACTGACCGGCCGGATGGCAAACTCCGGCTGCTCTACGAAGCAATGCCAATGGCGATGCTCATCGAGCAGGCTGGGGGGCGTGCCATCACAACATCTGGGACACGCATACTCGATCTGCGCCCCACCACGCTGCATGAACGTACCAGTGTGGTTCTCGGATCCACAGACGAGGTGGATCTCTTTGAAAATCACCAATAAGGATGCCGACGCCATGACCGCCACAGCAACCGAAACCACCATCACCTTGGGCCGCGACTCTAATCAGGCTCTGGGCATTGGACGGTTCGCGTGTGACTTCATGTCGGGAACCATTGGTGCGCCAAGCACCAATGTCGAGAACCGGACGACACAGTTCCTCGTCGACAGCGTGTTGTGCGGACTCTCGGCGATTGCCCTGCAAACCAACGCTCCGTGTGTGCTTCGAGATGAGGCGGCTGGATACCAACAGGAGGGCGGTGCCACGATGTTCGGATGCACCAGTCCTCTCTCACCGGAAAAGGCAATACTCGCCAACGCCTCGGCTGTGCGGGAGTGGGACAGCAACGGCACCAACTTTGGTTTCAACCCGGCACTTGGTCATACAGCGGGTGAGTTCGGGCACAATGATTTCTACGCTGTTCCCCTGGCTGCTGCACAAGTTGCTGGTCTCGGTGGCGGTGCCGCGCTGCGCGGCATGATCTGTCTCGATGAAATCCGCGGTCGACTTGCAGAAGTCTTCAGTCTCAAATCGTACAAAATTGACCATGTGGTGCATGGGGCTATTGGATCAGCAGCCGTATACGGTGCCATGTGCGGTGCCACCCCGGAGCAGATCGAATCCGCCATCGGCATGGTGGTCGCTCACTACATTCCGTGGCGAGCCATTCGCGCCGGAAAGCAGTTGTCCGACTCCAAGGGTGCCTCGGCAGCCATCAGCACCGAGGTGGCGGTGCTCTGCATGCAGCGATCCATGCGCGGCTTCATCGGACCGAAAGATATATTCCGAAACCCGGAGGCGATCTGGCGGCAATTTGAACCTACGAATGGTGATTCGCCATTCGATCTGACACTGACCCACAGCGGCGATGACTTTGCGGTCATGGGCATGCACTTCAAGCTTGGTCTCTATGAACACCAGAGTGCCGGTGCGTTGCAGGGTCTGATTGATCTCATCTCCACCAATCCGACAATTCTGGAACACCCGGAGTCACTCAAGGAGGTTCGAATCGTCGCCTACGAGCCCGCATTTGGAATCATCGGCGACCCCGCCAAGCGTGACCCACGCACACGGCAAAGTGCGGACCATTCGATGGTCTATATCGTCTCCACCATGCTTCGCAAGGCGATTGATCTCGCGGCGGAGGTGGGAACTGGCGCAATTGCTGATGGCAATGACTCGTGGTGGAAGGCGCTCATGCTCCTTCCTGAGGATTATGGCCGCAATGCGATTGTCAACAGCACCACCCGCTCACTCATGGATTTGATCGCCTTCGAACACGGTGGCGATGAATACGACAGCAGGTATCCCGACGGCATCCCGACTTCTGTGGTGATCACATTGAAGGATGGCACTAACTTTGACAGTGGACTCGTGATGTATCCATCTGGCCACGCCCGGAACACCGCAGCCGATCTCGAGGACATTTTGAGTCACAAGTCGGACGTGCTCGGTTCGCTCGCCATGGAAGATCCATCGCAGATCATCTCCCGATTCAACAACATTGCCTCACTGTCTGTCGGTGATGTGAAATCGATCATGGACTTTGAGATCTGCCAAAGGGATGCTATCGACTGATGGCATGAGAATGCGTTGTGTAGATCCGACCCCTCTGACTACTTCAACCCACCAGCCTGCACCGAACCAATGTTGAGTCGGACAAATCCAAACAACGCAACAACGAAGCCGGCCAAGCCGATCCATGTCAATCCACCGCCGTCACCCCGAACCATCAGCACGCATCCGATGATGGCAAGGGCTGTCCACAAGACCGTCCAGCACACCGGCACGCTTGATCTGGGCGCACGATCCTGCCACTGAGATTCTGGCTTCAACAGGCCCATCTTTCGTAGATCTCGGATACTCATGCTTCTGGATCCGTTGAGACAAGGAAGTCGATTGTGCGGTGCGCGGCGAACTTCGCAGCGCCACTCCGCATCCGAACCAGCAACAGCGGCCCTTGCCACCGCTCCGCAACGCCATATTGAATCGGGCTGAACATGCTGCCACGCCAGCCGCCCATCGAAGCGCCGAGAATCAATATGTCAGCGCGGTCACCCGCTTCAACCAGCGCGTCGGTGATGTCACTTGCAACCACAACCGTCAACTCTACCGGCCACTCCACCCCGGGAAGATCTGGAGATCCATCTTCCCCGAACAGGTCCACATGCAGTCGCTTCTCGGCAGATTCTTTGTCGTTGGGGTCGGCTATTACGCGAACCGCTTCGATGATCGTGGATGGCCCGGCAAGGTGGGCGGCGATACCCATTGCAAAGCGACCCTGCTTCGGATGGGCAACGGGTACCACGATCCGCTTTGGTTCGGATGGAACCGATCCACGCAAAATAACCGTGTCGCAATCAGCGCGGCGAATGACTGTGTCGATCTGCTCGCCAATCACAATCGTCCGCATGCGACGCGGTCCTCGTTTCGGTCCGGTCCATCCCATGACAAGCGTGTCGATTTTTCGCTCGGTCACGGTCTCGACAATGGACTGACCTGGATGCCGGCTCACCCGAACCAAGCCAGCCACTTCGCGACCCATGGTCTCGGTGAAGGCCATTGCCTTCTCGACAACCACTCTGCCCTCCTTCACGAATGGTTCGGTCGATTCGAACGGAAGTTGCTCCGGCACCTGAACGACATTGAGCACCGTCACCGCAGTGTCTGTTGGATCGGTCAATCTGGCCGCCAGTTCCACCAACGATCCTGCTGTCGCCGGGTTCGCAACTGGCACGAGCACCTGATGTGTTGATGTGAGAACGTGTGGAGTCTGTTCATAGATCACCGGCGAAGCCCTGAAGGCATGCTCCTGTGATCTGGACCATGAGTAGTAGATGCCAAGGCCAACAGCCACCCAACCTACTGTGAGCCACAACATCAAGGGCTGGGATGAGAGCAGCCAGACCACCAACACGACTTGCCCGACCGCTGCGACGATTGGTATGACCGGGCCACCTGGAACCAGATATCCATAGTGCAGTTTGTCCCCGTACTTGCGGCGAATGACGATTGACGAGATGTTCACCATGGCGAACACCAGTAGAAACATGGCGCAAGTGGCACTTGCAACCATCTCGGCATCGAGCAGAATCGCCACGGAGACGATCAACACACCGCTGGCCGCAAGCGCGATGGTTGGTGTTCTGGTTCTTGGTGACACATGAGAAAGTGCTGCTGGAAGGAACCGGTCGCGACCCATGGCGAATGACACACGGGTTGATGAGAATGTCGTGGCATTGAGCGCGCTCATGGTGGAAAGCACGGCGCCAATCACCAGCAGAATCGCGCCAAAACCCCATGGAAGGAAGGCATTGGCCGCCACCGCCACGCCGGTCTCGCCCAGACCCGCTAGGTACCGCCATGTCTCTCCGGCGCTCCAACCGGTCGTCTCAATGACATCGGGTGGAATGACCAGCGCACCAAGACACACGATGGCGACCAATATGTAGATCGGAATCACAATGAGCAGCGACAAAAAGACCGCTTTTGGAATGTTCTTGCGTGGTTCGATCACCTCCTCGCCAGCCTGCACGATGATCTCGTACCCCTCAAAGGCGATGAAGGTAAGGCCCATCGCTACAAGCACTCCATTGAACCCTTCCGGGAGAAATGGTGTGAACTTCTGGCCGACCACCTCTTCCCCGCTCCCAACCATCGCAAACAGGCCGGCGACAATGAAGATGCCGATGACGATGATCTTCGAGACTGTGATGATGTTCCCGGCCTTGCCGGTCTCACTTGAACCGCGATGGTTGATCCAGAGAAACAACAGGCACACCGCGAGCGTCAAACCCTTGGCAATCGGCCATGCAGGCATGCCAAACAGTGTGCCCACCCCCTCACTGCCCCCCGCACCGGTCGGCGGTTCACCCAGCCCGAGAATCGTCTGGGCACCCCAGACAACATAGGCACCGAAGACCACCGCGTACAGCGATCCTGCGACGGCGTGGGCCAGCCAATCCATCCACCCGGTCAAGAATGCCACTGGGCCGGGAAGACCAAGCCGAGCCCACAGATACCCACCGCCAGCAGCTGGAACGGCGCTGCCCACCTCGGCGTAGACCATCGCTGTGCACAGCGTGAGAACACCATTGAGGCAGAAGGCGAGGAGAAGTCCAGGTCCCGCCTTGCCTGCCGCGATTCCCGTCAAGGCGAAGATGCCGGCACCGATCATGGCACCGACACCAACCATCGTCACATCGAAGAGCCGCAGGTCGCGGGCAAGTTCGGTAACCGGTTCGTGGTGCTGTTGGGTCGGCGCCGCAGTGTCTGCCATCGTGTTGGCAGTGTACGCCGGAGATCAGGAGGCAGAGGGGAAGAGGTGCTGCACCAGTTTCTCGATTCCCTGACCTCGCGTCGCGATTGTCTCGAAGATAGGACGGCCCGTCGCGATGTCCAGCAATTCCCGCACGAGTCTGGCCTCACCGGCAAAATCGGCCTTGTTCACAACAAAGGTGTCGGCGATCTCCAGAATGCCCGCCTTGTCCATCTGCACGGCATCGCCCATGCCCGGAACGACAACCACAACCGTGGAATCGACATGCTCGCGAATAGCAACATCGCTCTGGCCGGACCCGACGGTTTCAACGACAACCTGCTCATACCCGGCACCACCGAGCAAATCGAGAATAGACGGCAGGTGCTGGTAATCCTCACCGACAACCGCCAGAGATCGATAGAAGACCGATTCGCCGACGGTGTTGAAATCCACTCGCAGTCGGTCTCCAAGCAGTGCTCCACTGGTAATCGGGCTCATTGGATCGAATGCGACAACGGCCAGTTTTTCGCCACGAGCATGTAACTCACTTGCCATCGCAGCAACAAGTGTGCTCTTGCCGGCGCCCGGTGAGCCCGTCAGGCCGATGATGCGAGCGGGTCGCTTTGTCGGATGATCGGTCGTATGTCCCTCACAGCAGAGGCTGATGGCCCTAGCGAGTTGTGATTGCTTTGTGGTTTCTGAATCTGGCGACTCATATGGTTGAACCGCGTCCGCGACGGCATCGACGATGCCAAGCATGCTGGTTCCCGTGTGGAACACGCGATGTACCCCGGCATCGAGCATGCCTTGTACATCTTCTTGGGGGATAATTCCACCAACATTGATCCGGATACCGCTGCATCCGAGTTCCCGACAGGACTCGATCAAACTGGGAACCAGCACATTGTGCGAGTTGCTCATCATGGAAACCGCGATGCAATCCACGTCTTCATCACGAGCGGAGATCGCGAGGCTTCGTGGCGTCTGCCAGAGTCCCGAGTAGATCACGTGTACACCGCTGTCTCGAAGAGCTCTCGCAATCAACTTGACGCCGCGGTCATGCCCATCCAGCCCCATCTTGCCGAGCAGCACCCGTGGTCGATGCGCCAAATCGCCGCATCGATCGATCTTCTCAAGCATCGTCGTTGGTTCGGTGGTGGGACTCGCCATGAGACCGACCATCATAATCGATCCCCCCCTCCAACTCCCGGTCCGCTCCGGTGGCCACTAAACTGCCCGACCCATGCCTGCTGATCCCGCCCAACGTCTCACTGAAGCTTTCACCAGAGCGATTGTTGCAATTGCCGGGCAGGAGTATGCCGGTATTGATCCGGCAGTTCGCCCCGCATCGAAACCCGATCTCGGCGACTTCCAGTGCAATGTGGCCATGGGACTCGGCAAACGACTTGCACGCGCTCCGCGAGAAGTCGCGGAGGCGTTGGTGGACGCTGTTGATCTCGATGGGTTGGCAGATCCACCCGAGGTCGCCGGACCTGGATTCATCAATATTCGACTCGATAACTCCGCCCTGCTCGACACGCTGACTGCGATGGACACACCAGATCTCGGTGTTGTTCCGGACGAAGATGCCGGCGATGTCGTCATCGACATGTGTGGTGTGAACGTCGCCAAACAGATGCATGTCGGACATCTCCGATCGACCATCATCGGAGACGCCTTTGCCCGCATTCTCGAGAGGCTTGGTCATGTCGTCCACCGGGAAAATCATCTTGGCGACTGGGGACTGCCTATCGCCATGGTGCTGCATGAACTGCGGAGCCAGGGGGCAGATCTTGCGTCGCTCACGCTGACCGATCTGGATACCGCTTACCGCACCGTACAGGCTGCGGCGACAGCAGATATCAGAGGGTTGGAGGCGGCCGTCTCCAAACAGGTTGGGCCACACCACATCGCCGAACTCGAAGCACAGAATGCCGGTGCTGCGGAAGTACGGTCCGCTGCCGGTGAAACACTGGTGTTGCTGCAGGCTGGTGACGCTGGGTTGATCGCCGACTGGCAATCGCTCATTGCTGTGACGCTCACTGCCATGTCCGAAGCGGTTGACATGCTCGGCATCGACATGGGATCAGAGAACAATCGGGGCGAATCCTTTTATCGTGATCACCTACAGGGTGTGATGGAGTGGTTTCAGGATCGCAATCTCTGTTGTGAAGACGATGGTGCCATGGTTGTTCGGTTTGATAATCGTGATCGAGCAATGATCATCCGGAAGTCCGATGGTGGGTTTCTGTATGCCACAACCGATCTGGCCGCTGTGAGATGCCGCACACAGGAGACCGGAGCCACACAGTGTATCTACGTCGTTGATGCGCGTCAGCATGATCATTTTCAGGATGTCTTTGATGCGGCGGCGCTTGCGGGATGGAACGTCACGCCGGATGGTGATGCGGTTCAACTCTCGCATACGGGATTCGGTTCGGTACTCGGTAGTGACCGAAGACCACTCAAGACACGCGGTGGGAAGAATGTCACACTAATCAACCTGCTTACCGAGGCGAT
>JASMMN010000093.1 GCA_030748155.1 Phycisphaerales bacterium | reverse complement strand
AACCTCCACGGCCATACGATCGTTTGGAAAATCCTCGATAATCTGCTCGCCTGCGTTCACGGCTTCGTCCCAGCGGTGATCGCTCACTGCCATCTTGAACCGGGCTGACAGGGCCTCACGGTGCTGTCCGATGATGCCCGCCGCAACTGTATGCACATCAGCCACTTCATCCGGGTTGAGAAAGTGATCGAGTTCGCGGAGTTTCGTCATGGCGGTTTGAGTGTCGCCTCGCTCGGCCGCAGTCAGAAACTCGTTCTTGAGGTCCCGCTTCATCTGTTGACGAGCACTGCGGAGGCGAGCCTGAAGACCATGCAATGCAGGCGAGTCGGGATACATTCGGTGCAGCCGCTGTCCAGCCTCCTCAGCCTCATCCAGCCGACCTTGGACGAGCATTCCAGTCACGATGGCAGCCTCCTGATGGATCTTGGCTGCCAACTGGCTGTTGCGGGCAAGCAGTACCCGCTGCCGCAACTGCTCTGCCTCCTCGGTGTATCCAAAGAGCCGCTCCAGATCGCGGCAGAGCACCAGCCCGGCATTGAAGTCGCCACGCTTGATGTCTTCTTCGATGGTCTGGCGAAGCAATTCCATTTCGCGATCGCGAAAGAGTATTCGCTTGGCCGTGTCGCTGAGCATGCCGATGTCACGGATCTCATCGAGTACTCCGCCCACTCCGATCGATCCGCTCCGGATGTCCCCCGAACCGACCAGCATTCGAAACGCGCCAAGCAGTCCGAGTCCGACCAGACCAAGGAGCCCCGCCGTAAGCGTGGGTGAAGCCCAAGTCGACTCCGGCTGAGCAAGCGCCGCCGCCACCATGCCACCGCACGCACAAATCATTGCACCCACGAAGGCAATTGCAGGCTGGCTGAGCAGCAAGCCGATCAAACACAGGGCCGCGGCACCACCTCCAGCGAAGGTCATGGCGATCCCCCACTGTTCGTTCGCGAACACAAGCCCGACCACCAACGTGACGCATGCCATTGCCAGCAGCAGTATGCTCCAGATCCCGGTCCAGCGGGGTGGTCTCGTGTCGCCATTCACGAGTCAACTCCCGGGGACATCACGCCCACACTCCGACTCAAGAGGAACCATGCAAAGAAACCGTGCTTGAGCATCCGATTCGTTGACGAACTGATGAGTCGCGCCTCCGGGAATCAGCAACGCGTCGCCCGCGAACACCTCCATCGACTCGCCCCCACACTCCGTCCGCAGCACACCTTCGGTCACGTAGACTTCATGTTCCCATGGATGGCTGTGCCGAGGCGTATGACCACCCGGGGCTATGACAAAATGCCGCATGGCGAAGTTCGGCGCAGCATCAACACGCCCCATCAACATCTGCATCGCAACGCCAGATGCCCCCTCCACGCTCACTTCGCTGGCCTTTGTCGGATCACATCGTTTGACGAGCATGGACAACAGGGTACTGATTCGCAGCAAGCCGCGAATGGAGCGTGGAACTCCTCCGAAATCAGTCCTCGTCGTCTTGGGGGTTGAAGGCAGCCACGACCGCAGCCTGCACGTTGGGCGGCGTATTCTCGTCGTGCGAGTACTCCATCACGTAACTGCCGGATCCACCGGTCATCGACTTGAGCTGATTGGCGTAACTCATCACCTCTGACAGGGGGGCTTCTGCCGAGACCACCGCTTGGTCACCGGGAAGCATATCGGTGCCTTGAATCCGGCCGCGCCGACCAGAGAGATCCGAGGAGATGTCGCCGATATAACTCGATGGAATCGTGATTTCGAGTTTCACGAACGGCTCAAGCAACACCGGCGCAGCTTTCCGCACGGCCTCGACGAAAGCCCTGCGCCCCGCCGTCATAAAGGCGATTTCCTTGGAGTCAACCGGGTGGTGCTTGCCGTCGTAGACGGCCACCTTGATGTTCTGCATGGGGTAGCCGGCAATGGCACCCTCGGACATCACGCGGCGGACGCCCTTCTCGATGGCGGGAAGATATTGCTTGGGCACGGAGCCGCCGAACGTGTCATCAACGAATTCAAGCCCGTTCACCAATCCCTCCGAAGTTTTCTCGGCCGGCTCGATGCGAAGATACACCTCGCCAAACTGCCCGGATCCACCGGTCTGCTTCTTGTGGCGGTGGTGCCCTTCAGCCTTGCCGGTAATGGTCTCCTTGTAGGCGACCTTCGGTGGTCGAGTGTCCACTTCGACTCCGTATCGATCCTTCAGAAGCTGCAGTTTCGCCCGCAGGTGCAGTTCGCCAATACCCCTGACGACCAGTTCCTTGGTCGTCGCGTTCCGCTCGATCGCAAAAGCGGGATCTTCCAAACTCATCTTGGCAAGCGCATCGCCCAGTTTGGCCTCGGCGCCCTTGGCCGAGGCTTCAATCGCAAGGCCGAACATCGGCTTGGGCAGACTGATCGAGTCCATTGCGATCCAACCGCTGTTGTCCAAATGCAGGACATCGTCGTACCCGATCTCATCGATCTTGGAGACCGCCACGATATCGCCGGGAACCGCCGTGTTGACTTCTTCGTGGTTCTTGCCGCAGTAGTGATACAGATGCGCGAGCCGGACGCCCTTGCGACCATCGCCGACCTTGGGACTCGTCGAGTGATCGAACGAACCCTGGTGGACCCGGAAAAAGCACAACTTTCCAACAAAGGGATCGGAGGCGACCTTGAAGCAATGACCGACCGGCGAACCGGAATGGTCCGCCTTCACATCGATGCCTTCGCGACCATCGGAGGTGACACGCTGAAGTGGTCGGGGGTTGCCTTCCGTCGGGTTGGGGAACAATCGAGCGATCTGGCCCATCAGTTCAGTAACTCCAACCTTCTCGCGAGCAGCGGTGAAACACACCGGAATGAGATGCCCCTGCCGCATGGCAAGACGGAATGGCTGAAGGAGCTCGTCGGGCGAGAGTTCGCCCGCTTCAAGGTACTTCTCCATGAGTTCCTCATCCACTTCTACGATCTGATCAACCAGTTGGGTGTGAAAACCGGCAACACTGCCGAGATCGGATTCGCCCTCGGTTTCCTGGAAACACCGAATGACCGAAGCACTCCCGTCGCATGGCAGGTTGATCGGGCAGCACTCGCTTCCGAAGGCCTCCCTGATTGAGTTCAGCATTCCGGCAATGTCGCCGCCCGCGTCGATCTTGTTGATGACGATGGCGCACGGCAGGTTGCGATCCTTCGCGATCTTCATCATGCGGCGTGCGACCGGGTCGATGCCCGATGCCGGATCCAGCACAAGCACCATCGTTTCAACGGCGGGAAGTGAACTGATCGCCTTGCCGATGAAATCACCGCGGCCGGGCGTATCGATGATGTTGAAGTGGCAGCCATCATGATCGAGTGCCAGAAGCGACGAATCAATACTGTGACCGAGTTGGTGTTCCAACTCATCCCAGTCGCTCACGGTATTGCCCGCTTCGACCGTTCCGGCCCTGCCGATGACGCCAGCGTCGGCCAACATGGCCTCTACCAGTGTGGTCTTGCCCGATGCGGCTGTGCCGACCAGGGTGAGATTGCGAATCTGCTCGGTGGTATACGTCGCCATAAGTCTTGCTCTCCGTTGGACGACCGCCAGACCGGCGCGTCCGAAGCGGACCACTATAGCGAAGCGTGGGATTCGATTCGGATCAGGATCGGTCTGCGGACTGCCGGAGAGACTCGTAGGCCACCGCCGTCACAGCGCAGGCCAGATTGAGACTCCTCGCGGGCGATCGAACCGGCAGACTGAGCAGGCACTCGGGGCCCCACCGATCGATCGCCCAGGCCAGTATCACTTCTGGCAGCCCGTTCGTTTCGCAACCAAAGAGCAGGTAATCGTCGCTTTGTAGATCGGCCTCCCAAACGGGTCGCGGAGCCTTTGCCGAAAACGCCCACAGCCGACGAGGCTGCTCGGTATCGAGAAAGGCCTCCCAACTCTCGTGCTCGCGGCAATCAATCTGGTCCCAGTAGTCGAGCCCCGCTCGCCGCTTCGCCTTCTCGGACATGTCGAAAGCGATGGGATGAACAATGTGCAGCACCGCCCCGGTCGCGGCGGCCGTGCGGCCGATGGTGCCGGTGTTGTTGGGGATCTCCGGGTTGAGCAGGACAATGTGGATGTCGGAAGGATACGGGGCACTTGCTCCTCGCGGAGAACCACAAATCAACCATCAACCGGAAGCATCGGTAGAATCGCCACCATGACAACGACCCATTTGCCATCGCTCGACGCCGTTTCACTGGATCTTCTGGAAGTGATGGAGCAGGCCGATCCTGCAGTTGCTGCAGTGCTTCGTGGTGAAGCCGTGCGGCAGGCGGAAACGCTGGAACTCATCGCGTCGGAGAACCACGTCAGCCCCGCCGTCATGCACGCCATGGGGACGTGGATGACCAACAAATATGCAGAGGGGTATCCCGGCAAGCGGTACTACGGTGGGTGTGAGTACCACGATACAGCCGAGAATCTGGCGCGTGATCGCGCCAAAGAACTATTCGGGTGTCGCTTCGCCAACGTGCAGCCCCATTGCGGCGCCAATGCGAACATCAGCGCCTTCATGGCGATGTGCAGTCCCGGTGATCGCATCCTTTCGCTCCCAATCAAGTCGGGCGGACACCTGAGCCATGGGCTCAAGCCGAATTTCTCCGGGACGTTCTATGAGATTCACGACTACGAACTCGATGCCGAGACCGAGCGGCTCGACTACGACCACATCGCCGCACGGGCCCGTGAGGTGCAGCCCCGAATGATCATCTGCGGCTACTCGGCATATCCGCGGACCATCGATTTTGCCAGGTTCCGCGCGATCGCCGATGAGGTCGGCGCAGTCCTGTTGGCCGATATTGCCCACATCGCCGGACTTGTCGCAGGCGGATCGCATCCCTCGCCCTTCCCCCATGCCCATGTCGTCACGACCACCACGCACAAGACGCTCCGCGGGCCGCGTGGTGGTCTCATCCTCAGCGATGATGAAGAAGTCGCGAAGAAAGTCGATCGCAAGGTCTTTCCCGGCTCGCAAGGCGGACCGCTCATGCACATGATCACCGCCAAAGCGGTCGCCTTTGGTGAAGCCTTGCGACCCTCGTTCAGAGACTACGCTGCCGCGGTTGTCGCCAACGCCAAAGCCCTCGCCGAGGCGCTCGTTGAACACGGCTATCGACTCTGCACCGGAG
>JASMMN010000092.1 GCA_030748155.1 Phycisphaerales bacterium | reverse complement strand
CGACCTCGGCGTGCCTGACAGACCCATCAGCGACGATGGGGGGCGCTGGCGAGGGGAATGGAGCGAGGAACTGCAGGGTCGGTGGGCCGTGCGAGCCGTGCCGATGCTGCTCTCCAAACCGCACATCGAGTCGGTGATCTGGACCGACCTCTTTGACCATGCCGAGACCCTGCCGCCACACGCGGGCCTCATTACCGACAAGGGGGCGGTCAAGGACGTGCTAAAGCGACTGATTTCACTTCGCAAGCAACTCTCGAAGCCCCTTGGACCGGCCGCGGCGCCGCCAACTTCGTGAAGCGACTTCCGTTGCGGCGGCAGCGGCGAGCAATACACTCGGCCGGAGCGGTCGTGGTACTGAGCTTGCTTGCAGCGAGGGAACTGATTGACGCTCGCTCCGATCGGACGGTCTCCACTTCGGGGGTCGGCAACCTCGCCCGCATCGATCCCTGCTCGGCGGATCCTGCGGTATGGCGATGGACGCCCGGCGTTGGTCCGGTACTTGGCCGCCGTCTTGCAGATGCCGCTGGCGAAGGTTTGATCACTGCATCTGGCGACTTGCAGCGGGTGTTCGGCATCGGACCGATGATGGCCAAGCGGCTTCGTAAACACGTCCGCTGGGATCCTCACCAATGAGTGAAAACTGGTATCAGGCGATCGATGGGTATCAGGGGTTGGACCCCCTCATGCAGGTGCTCTCCGGCGGTGTGTCGCACATCTCGGGTCATGCCGGGTCATCGACCGCGATGGTGATGGGAGCCATCGCCAGAGTGAACACGCAGCCGCGGCTGTTGGTGACGGCGCATCTGGACCAGACCGATGAAACGATGGAGGAACTCCAAGCACAGGGTGTCGATGTGCTTCGATTCCCCGCTTTGGAGACGCTTCCGGGTGAAACCGCAGTCCGCTCGGATCTGTTGGCCGAGCGGCTGCGGGTGCTACAGGTCATTGATGATCCGTCGCCGCCGCTGATCGTGGCGCCTATTGCAGCGATCATGCAGCCGGTGCCATTGCCTTCTGAACTGGGCGACATGTTGCGGACGATTCGTCCCGGAGATCGATTGGACCGCGCGGCGCTTCTGCAGTGGATGGACCAAGCATCTTGGCCGCGGGCGGCTACGGTGGAACGCTCAGGTGAGTATGCAGTCCGCGGTGATGTGCTGGACATCTTTCCTGAAGTCGGTGAACCGGTGCGGGTTGATCTCTTCGGTGACCAGGTGGAGTCGCTCCACGGCATCGATTTGGACACGATGGGTTCGGCACAGAAACTCGAGCGACTGGATCTGGTAGCGGGGGCCGCTTCCTTCGCTCCGGAGTGCCAGAATGATGAACGCGCCCCATCCATCCTGCCGGAACTGCTGGACGAGCGATGGGAAGCAGTACTCGACGATGCAGCCGAGATTCGTGAGCAGTCGAGGGCCTACTCTGATCGCATCGCGGGAGGCGGCTGGATCGCGGAACTCGAAACGGTGCAGGCTGCGCTGGCCGATCGATGTCGCGGGGTGTGTCTGCTCGGCCCCGCAGAAAAAGCGGATATGCACCTGCCCATCGTGATGCTTCCGGCCTTTCCAGATCAGGCCACCGACGCCATGGACGATCTTCGCAGCCGCTCGCTTGAGAGCAGGGTGATTGTCGTGTGCCAGCAGCAGGGGGATGCCGATCGACTCAGAGAACTTCTTGGCAAGTCGTCACCGACGCTGGAGATCGCATCCGGATATCTGCATCGCGGATTTGTCTGGCACGGCGATGACCAGCCGATTCAGTTCGTGCCGTACCACGAGATCGTGCATCGTTATCACGTGCGCCGGAAGCGACATGGTGAGAGCGCCCGCCGACAACTTGATGCCTTCGTCGAGATAACGCCCGGTGACTTCGTGGTGCACCGTGATCACGGCATCGCCTCGTTTCTGGGAATGCAGGTGCAGCCGCGGCGGGCTGGGCAGGACGATGCGATCGAAGAGTTCCTCGTACTGGAGTTTGCCGCCGGTGCCCGCTTGCTGGTGCCCGCGACCGGTATCGACGATGTCCACCGCTACATTGGTGCCTTCAAGGGGAAGCCCGAGCGGTCGATGCTCGGGGGCAATGCGTGGGAGAATCGAAAGGGTCGTGCCGCCGATTCGGTGCGTGATCTGGCCGGCGAACTCCTGCGAGTGCAGGCGGTTCGGCAGGAGCGGGTGGGGGTGGCGTGCCCGCCAGATGGCATGTGGCAGCAGGAGTTCGAGGCGGCTTTCCCGTGGGAGGAGACCCGCGATCAAGCCGCTGCCTTTACCGCTGTCGCCACCGACATGCAGCATCCGCGTCCGATGGACCGACTGGTTTGTGGCGATGTGGGTTTCGGAAAGACCGAGGTCGCAATTCGCGCCGCTTTCCGGGTAGCCGCAGCTGGGCATCAGGCGGCTGTTCTGGTACCGACAACGGTGCTCGCGGAGCAGCACGAGCGGACCTTTCGCAATCGCTTTGCGGGGTTCCCCTTTCGCGTGGAGTCCATGAGCCGGTTCAAGACGGCGGCTGAGCAGCGGGAGATACTGGCCGAACTTGCTGCCGGAAGCATCGATGTGCTGATCGGTACGCACCGCTTGCTCAGCAAGGATGTGCATTTCAAGGAGCTCGGGCTGGTCGTCATCGACGAAGAACAGCGTTTTGGCGTGGAGCACAAGCAGCGGCTGCTTCAGCTTCGAGCGACCGTCGATGTGCTGACCATGACGGCGACGCCCATCCCCCGCACGCTGCACATGTCGATGATGGGCCTGCGGGACATCAGCAGTCTGCAGACAGCACCGGTTGATCGACGCGCCGTCGTGACCGAGGTCCTGTCGTGGAATGAACATCGCCTCCGCTCGGCGATTCAACGAGAACTCGCCCGCGAGGGGCAGGTCTTCGTCGTGCATAACAGGGTGCGGGATCTCGGCGATGTGGCCGAGGCGGTACACCATCTCGTCCCCGATGCGAGAATTGTCACGGGCCATGGGCAGATGCCGCCGAAGGAACTCGAGCAGACCATGTTGACTTTCATGCGGCATGAAGCCGATGTGCTGGTCGCAACCACGATTATTGAGTCCGGCATCGACATCCCCAATGCCAACACCATCATCATCAACGAGGCCGATCGCTTCGGACTGGCGGATTTGCATCAACTCCGGGGCCGGGTCGGCAGGTCACGGCACCGGGCGTACTGCTATCTGCTGCTTCCGATGACGCGGACAGTACGTCCCGAAGCGAGGCGTCGACTACAAGCGGTGGAGTCATTCTCGATGCTTGGCGCGGGCTTTCGCATTGCGCTGCGGGATCTGGAACTCCGAGGCGCGGGCAATCTGCTTGGCCCGGAGCAGTCCGGGCACATCGCGGCGGTCGGGTACGAGTTGTACTGCCGCCTCCTTGAAACTGCTGTCGAGGATTTGAAGTCCGGTCGGAGCCCGCAGCGGCGGGCACCGATTCTGGATTTCGGCTGGACCGGTTACTTTCCGGAGGCGTGGATTCCCGGGGATGCCAGAAGGCTCGACGCCTACCGCCGGCTCTGTCAGGCCCGCACACTTGCCGCGATCGATCAGGTGATCACTGATCTGCGCAGCGCATATGGTCCAATTCCCGAGCCGGCGGCGCGGCTGCGAATCTGCTGCCAGATCGGTGTGATGCTTGCGGCCATGGGCGTGCGGTCGCTGCTGCGTCGCGATGATGATCTGGTGTTCCAGACGCCTCATCCCGAGTCCCTGCTTGTGCGGCTTGGGGCGTTGCCGGGCAAGGTGCGACGGGTTGGTGAGCGATCGGCGGAAGGCGTAGGGGAGGTATGGTGGCGTCCACCGGCGGCGGTCATGTGCCTCGAATCGGTAGGGAACCACTTGTCCGCCGCTTTGGAGTCATCCCCATGAGCATCATCCCTGCGGTCTGCGTGGCCCTGCCGCTGGCAGTCGCGTTGGTGTTCGTGGCAGACCGCCTGATGCGGTCCGGGAATCATGAAGGCCTGCCGGCTCGGCTGGTACAGGTGCTGTGGATACCAGTATTGGTCATATTGCCGGGACTCGGGCTGATAACCGGTGGCGGGCACATGTTGAGCATCGAATCGTTGGCGGGAATCTCACTGGGCCCGCTCGTTGGCGTGGTGGCGGTGCCGCTGTTGTTGCTCGGACCCAGTCAGTGGAGTCGGGATCAGTGGCACGCCGATGACCGCCTGCCCTTGGCCTGGCCGGCGATTGGAGTGCTGCTCATGGCGTTGGCCGTCGCGGGCCGTGTGCCGGAGTTCCTGACTCTCGTGGCCTTTGCGCTTGGTGTGGTGCTCCTCTGGATGGAAACGACCCCTCGCTCCCACGAGCGTCATGGCGGTGATGGGGGCGGTTGGGTGCTGTTGGGCGTGGTGCTCGCATCCGCTTTGGCAGTGGTCAATGCGGTGGGACCCGGCGGGTGGCTGCCGCTGGTGATTGCGTTTGCTGCTGCGTGGGCGATCATCGTGCGGGCAAGCGTTCGCCTCGGTCGCCGGCGAACGCTTCTGGCAGTCGGGTGGGCCGCCATGATGGGGCCGGTGCTCGGCTTGGGTGTACTTGGGCAAGACGGCTTGCGGGGGACTGTGCTGAACACGCTCAAGAGCGATGTGGTCTTCGTTGGCTATCGTGGGCTGGGCGGTTTGGCGAAACTGCTGCTACCCGGCCTGCTGCTTCTGGCGATTTGCGGCTTGATCGCCGGTTGGCCGAGATGGTCGTTGACGGTGGCGCGATGGGTGGCTGCCCTGATGGTGGCGGCGGGCACCTTTGTGGTCGCTGCGGTCCTCACCCGGCTGAGTTGAAACCGATTCAAGTCGGGACCCACAGCGGGCCGATGCACGCCCAAGGCTGCACGGATGTGGCTTATACATGGAAGCCGTGACCTCGATGTCCCGGCACGGGCGATCAGAGGGCCAAGGAAGGACCGCATGTTCACCGATCGGCAGCGAGAGGTTCTTCCCACGACGCGGGAGTCCACCACCCACAAGTTCTCTGTCGCCGGTTTTGAGGGCTATCTGACGGTTGGACTTTTCGATGATGGCCGCCCCGGCGAAATCTTCATCAAGATGAGCAAGGAGGGGTCGACGCTCTCGGGCCTCATTCAGGGATTCTGTCGGAGTTTCTCGATCTCGCTCCAGTACGGTTTGCCCATCGATGACGCGGTCCGCCGTTTCAAAGGCATGCGATTCGAGCCCTCCGGCGCGACGAGCAACCCCGACATCCCCGAGGCCACCAGCATTCTCGACTACATCGCCTGCTATCTCGAACTGGCATACGGTTCGGCTGCGAGCGGCACTGTGCCGGCCGGTCGCCCCGACGTGGCCTGACGCAACAAAGAGAGAGGGATCAGATGCCACTTCGGCACCTGATCCCCTTGGTTTCAGTTGGTGTATCGGCTCACCCTTCGGTCGCAGCCTCCTCGGCTGGTACTTCTTCGGCGACCGGTTTCGGCTTCGGTTCGGGCTTCTCGATCAGTTCGCCCTCGTCATCGAATTCCATTTCCTCACGCTCTTCGAGCGGCTGGTCTGGTTCGACGATGACCGAGATATCGACACGAAGGTCGGCCTCGAACTGGATTGGAACCTCGTAATTGCCGATGCGGCGGATGGAGGTGGGCAGGCGTACGGCGCGGATTTCGATGCCGGGGTAGCCGACCTGCGCGAGCGCATCTGCGATGTCCCGCTGCGTCACCGAGCCATACAGGCCGCCGCGATCGTTGCAGGAGCGGACGAGTGTGAGCTCGACTTCTTCCATGCGGGCGGTCAGTCCCTCCCGGTCGGCTCGCCGCGCGGCAACGCGGGCAAGGGCGGCGGTTCGCTCCGCCTGAAGTGCCTCGATCCGTTCATCACTCGGGGCTTCGGCGATCTGCATCGGGAGCAGGTAGTTGCGGGCGTAGCCCGTTCGGACCTTGACAACGTCGCCGACGATGCCGAGATTCTCGACATTCTCAAGCAACAGCAGTTCAATCGTTCTTCGGCTCATGTGCGGTGTCCTCCGTAGGAGTTGAGGAGCGCCGTGCCGCGGCGCCCCAGCGTCGGTGTTTCCGGCGTCCCGTGGCGGGACGCCTTGTAATTCAGAACGGGATATCGTCGTTGGATGGTTCGCCACCGTATCCGCCGGTGCCGGCGGGCTCGGTCTGCCGCGAGCCACCCTGATCGCCACCACCTTGGCGGCTGTCTACAAACTGGAAGTTATCGACGACGACGAGCAACTTCGATCGCTTGTTGCCGTCGCGGTCCTGCCATTCATTCAGTCGGAGGCGACCTTCGACGAATACGGGGCGCCCCTTGCTCAGATACTTGGACATGGTCTCCGCGGTACGGGCCCACGCCTCGCAGTCCACAAAAGTGGTTTCTTCCTGCATTTCGCCATTGCTGTTGCGATAGCGGCGATTGACGGCGAGCCCGAAGTTCGCGATGGCCGTGTTGTTCGCCGTGTGCTTGAGTTGCACATCGCGGGTGAGGTTGCCCATGAGAAACACTTTGTTGACAGATCCAGCCATTCTTTCATCCTCCAGCAAGTGTGAGCGGGCATTCTATCGCATTGGCACTCTGGTCCGGGGAAGTGATGCCAAAGGGCACGGTACTCAAGACGCGGTCGTTTCTTCGGTTTCCACGGCTTCCATCGTCTCCTCCAACGGCGCGTTCTCCTCGGGAACTCCTCCGTTGACTTCGTCCACATCGACGGCGTCACGCTCGGCCTTGGTAGTTGCTCGAATGGAGCTGGCGGCTTCGTCGGACTGCTGTTCGCCGCGAAGTTTGATCTCGTCGGCGAGTTCGGCCCGGCCCTCGGCGGCTTCCATCTGCTCCTGCGAGAGGTGGTCGGCGCGGGTAATCAGGAAGCGGACGATTTCCTCGGAGAGCAGCAGGTTCCGCTCAAGCCCCGCCATTTTGTCGCCAGGGAGTTTGAAGTAGCCGAGGAAGAAAACGCCACGCTTGTTTCCCTTGATCGGGAAGGCGAGCCGCCGATCGTCCCACTTGCGGAAGGAGATGACCTCGGCGCCGACCTTCTCGAGTTGGGCCAGGACGTGCTCGCTGGCCTCGCCGAGGTTGGCGGTGGTCGATTGGGGGAAGAGGAACATGGCCTCGTAGTTGTTGATGGTGATCTCAGACATGTCAGGGGGTCTCCTCCGGTGAGCCGTTCGGCTCCCGGTCGGCGTTGAACGCGTTCATGGCGGCGGTGACGCCGCGGTGTATCCAGCAGTCGGCCGCTTCAACGGCCTGTTCGATGCCCCGCTCGGCCTCGTCCTGCTGGTCGGGCCGGAAGCGGCCCAGTACATAGGACGAGAGCGGGATGGTTCCAGGTCCGTCGATGCCGATGCGCACACGAGCCCATCGGTCGGTCCCGAGATGGGAGGTGATGTCCTGAAGACCGTTGTGCCCGCCGGTACCACCCGACTCGCGGACGCGAATCCGGCCACAGGGCAGGGCGGTGTCATCCACGAGGACGAGCAGATCTTCTTCGGGGGCGAGTTTGTAGAAGCGAATGGCCTCGCTGACGGCCTGTCCGCTTCGATTGACGAAGGTCGTGGGTTTGAGCAGCAGCACCTTGTCGTCGGTGAGCGTCGATTCCAGCATTGCGCCCTGAAACTTGCTTCTCGCAATTTCGCCGGGGGCGATGCGACGCGCAAGACGATCGATCGCCTCGAACCCGACATTGTGTCGGGTGCAGTCGAATTCGGTGCCGGGATTGCCGATGCCAACGACGAGTCGCATGGTGTCTGCTCAGCTCGGGCCTCAGCCCTCGCTCTCGCCTCCGCTCTGCGGTTCCTCGGTCTTCTCGGTCTTCTCGGTGATGATTTCGGGTTCGGTCTCGTCAATGTCCACATCGAGAGCTTCCGCATCGGTTTCTTCGACCTCTTCCTCGGCCTTGATGGCGATGTGCGCGATGTGCTTCTCGGGGTCGAGCAGGGCTTCGACGCCGTCGGGCAGCGTGAGTTCGCCGACGGTCAACGCTTCCATCATCTCGGTGATGTTGGCGGTGATCTCGGAGGGGATGTCCTTGACCATGCACCGCACTTCGATTTCTGAGCGGATGACCACCAGCATGGCACCGTCCTGCTTGGTGCCCTTGGCCGTTCCTGTCAGGTTGACCGGCACATTGACCGTGACGACTTGATCGAGGTTCACCCGCGCGAAGTCGATGTGTACGAGATCATCGCCGAGGTAGCCGAATTGCAGTTCCTTCACGAGGCAGGTGTCGGTGCTGCCGCCTTCGACAGTGACTTCCATGACGTGGACGCCGCTGCGAAGATGATCGATGGCCTCGAGGGCATCGACGCTGACATGCGTCGGCTCGCCGCTGCCGCCGTAGATCACGGCGGGCAAGCGTCCCGAGTTTCGCAGGCGTTTGGCATACCGGGTGCCGGTCCGCTCACGGACGGCGACCTGGATGGTTGGGGTTTCATGGCCCATGGATGGGTCCTCCAAATACTGAACACGCGGATTTGCCGCGGGGGAACTAACGCTTGACGCCCGTTCCACGTTGGAACAGGGCGGAAATGGACATGTCGTGATGAATGCGGTAAATCGCCTCACCGAGGAGCGGGGCGATGGAGAGTTCGACGAGTCTGTCGCGGATCGGGTCGAGCCGGCCGCGGTCGGGGATGGAATCGGTAACGACGATACGCTCGATCGGTGTGTCGGCGAGGCGATCCATTGCGAGTCCGCAGAGCACCGGATGTGAGGCGGCGACGATGACTCGGGCCGCGCCCCGCTCCATGACCAGTTCCGCAGCGGCACAGATCGTGCCGGCGGTCGAGATCATGTCATCGACCATCAGAACCGTTCGCCCATCGACATCGCCGATGAGGTTTTTCGAAGCGATTTTCTCGCTCGACTCCCGCCGCTTGTCGATGATCGCGAGGTCCGCATTGAGCATCCCGGCGTAGGCGTTGGCAACCTTGACATTGCCCACATCGGGCGAGACGATCGCCAATTCACCAAGTTCCGTCCGTATGCCTTGGAAGTACTTGCCGATGACGGAGGATGCCGACAGGTGATCCAGCGGGATGTCGAAGAAACCCTGAATCTGCGCTGCATGCAGATCCATGCACAGTACGCGGTCGGCACCCGCGGCGTTGATGAGATTGGCAACGAGTTTGGCGGTGATGGGGGTGCGCCCCGCGTCTTTGCGATCCTGCCGGGCGTAGCCGAAGTAGGGGATGACAGCCGTGATCCGCTTGGCCGAGGCCCGCCGCAGGCAGTCGATGTAAATCAGCAGTTCCATCAGGTTCGCATTTACCGGATCGCTCGTGGACTGCACGATGTAGCAGTCGCGACCTCGCACGTCCTCATCGACTCGGACGATCAATTCGCCGTCGGGAAAGAGGTCGGTTTGGGCGATGCCCCTCGGAAGATCGAGATGCTCGCACACCTCGCCAGCCAGTTCGTGGCCAGTTCGGCCACCGAAGATCTTCAGATGATCGCGATCTACGGTCATGTTACGGCCTCCGTATGCAGGCGTTGCTGAAGGATGGCATCGACCAGAGCAAGTTGCTCGGGCGTATTGATCGAGAGAATGTCTTCGGGGGGAACGCCGGGCACCAGTTCGACCCGTTTGCCTTGGGAACGCATCATGGCGGGCACTTCGGTGAGGTAGTACTCGCCGCTCACGGTATCGCGGGGGAGCTCCTTGAGCATGTCGAACAGGTCTGCCACATCGAAGATCGCATAGGAGGGATACACCTCGTCGATCGTCCGCTCTGTATCCGAGGTGTTCTTCTGCTCGACGATGCCCTCGAAGTTGCCGTCGCCATCGCGGATGATCCGTCCGTATCCGGTCGGATCGTCGAGTACCGCCGTGGCGAGCGTCGCCGATGCGGATGAGGCCGCGTGTCGATCCACCATCGCCGCGAGTGTGCGGGCTCTGATGAGTGGCCCGTCACCGGCGAGTACGAAGGCGTCGCCGACCAGATCGGCGATCGCTTCGCGGCAGACTTCCACGGCGTGACCGGTTCCGAGTTGCTCGGTCTGCTCGACGAACACGATGTCATCATCTCCGGCCATCGCTTCGCGGACGCGGTCGCTCTGGTATCCAACGACGACGATCAATGGGGACGCACCGACCTCTCGGCACGCCTCGGCTACCCAGTGCACCATCGGCTTGCCGGCCACATGATGCAGGACCTTCGGAAGATCGCCTCCCATACGGGTGCCCTTCCCGGCAGCGAGGATGACCGCGGCGAGCGGTCGGTCAGTTTGTTGCGGTGTGCTGCTCATGTGAAGAAGGGGACTGGCCCGCCAAGACTTGAACTTGGAATGCCTGTACCAAAACCAGGTGTGTTACCGATTACACCACGGGCCAAGGGGGTGATTGTATGTGCGGGGACGCTGCGAACTCCGTACGCGAGGGACGATGGCGCGGGTCGGCGTCGAAACGCATCCGCGGCTGTTTCCCCCATGGAGCTGGAGCACCGTTCAGCCGCGAACAGATGCCCCGTGCGGCGCAACCCAGAAACAGGCCTCACCGACGGCTCCTCACGATGGAGGACCGGGGATTATAGTCGTTCTTCCATCGAAAGGCGACCAGATACTGCGGGGGACATTGGCCTCTATCGGCTCTTTGACGTGTATCCCCGATCATCGCTTGTCCCCTTACCACAGACACTCGATCTCCGCTGCTTCACGCAGTCGGACGTGATACTCCGTGGCATCGATTTCGATTGCCCCGAACCCTCGCAGATGCTCGGTCATGAACTGGATATCGAGCAGGCCTGCCCCAATCGTTCGCAGATGCTCGGCCAGCCAGACCAGACACACTTTGGAGGCATCCCGTCCGCCGATCTCGGGTCTGCTGAACATCGACTCGCCGAAGAAGGCACCGCCGAGGCGGACGCCGTACAGGCCGCCCACCAGCCGCCCCGCTCGCCACGCCTCGACGCTGTGGGCCAAATCCCGTCGGTGCAGGTCGCTGCAGGCCGCAGCGATACGACCGTCGATCCACGTTGTCTCTCGTCCGGGGGCGGGCAGGCCACAGGCGGCCACCACCTCATCGAAGCAACTGTCCGTCTTGATCTGGAACCGCCCTGCTCGAATCGTGCGGGCGAGGCTTTTGGGCACATGCAGCGATTCGAGTGGGAGGATCGCCCGCGGGTCGGGGCGGTACCAGTCCAATCCGCCCGTATTCGGGTCCGCCATCGGGAAGTACCCGTTCAGATAGCTTTGGATCAGCATGTCCACCGGGAGTTCGTGCATGAGCGTGAAGCATACCCCCGCCCGCGGCGTACACTTGCCATCACTGCCCCTTCTCGCCGAGTTCACGCCGCCATATGTCCACCGCCACCCGCCGCAAGGCACCCGTCATGTATCACCGCCGCCTGTGGCTTCTTGCCGCATGTCTCGGCATTGTGTTGGTGGTGTTGATCGTGCAGGCGGTGCGCCTGACCTTGGTGCAGGGGGCTACGCACCGCGCGATCGCCGTGTCGCGGCTTCTTGAGCAGCACTGGCTTCCGACTTGGCGTGGTTCCATTCTGGACAGGAAGGGCCGGGTGCTTGCTCAAGACGAGCCACGCTGGGAGGTAGCGGTCTCATGGGACGCCATCACCGGGCAGTGGGCTGAGGACCGCGCGATCCGAGCAGCGAGAAACGCAATGGGTCGCGATGCGTGGTCCATGGCTTCGCCCGAGCGACGTTCTGGGGCCATTGAAGCGGAGCGAAGGCGGTGGGACGAGGTCCTCGATGCACTGTGGACGGCGATCGCTTCGGCCGCCGACCTGGACCGCGACGAGATGGACATTCGGCTCAACGACATCCGCAGCCGAGTGCAGCGGATGGCCGCCGTTGTCTGGGACGCGCAACGTCGTCGTCACGAGGCGCGCTTCGGTTCGGGCGAGGGGCCCGACTTCGTGCCACGCCCCATTCGCGAGCAGGCGGATGTGCATGTCATCGTGCCGGATCTCCGCGAGGCACAGGCCGCCGAACTTGATGCGTTTGCTGCCGAATACGACGATCTGCTCGACCTGCGATACGCCCGCCACCGCACCCATCCATACGAGAGGCAGATCGTCGAAGTGGACATGAGCACCATGCCAGGGCCGCTCCGCTCCGACACCGTGCAGCCCATCATGATTCCCCGGGTCGCCGATGTGCTGCTTGGCGACATCCGCGACACGGTGTGGGAGGAAGATGTGGCAAGGCGTCCCTTCCGCGATCCTGATACCCGTGAGATCGACCGGGGTGGCTACCGGCAGTCCGATGCCGTGGGCAGCCGCGGCATCGAGCAGGCCTGGGAGGACACGCTCCGCGGTGAAGTCGGGATGGTTGTTCGGGAGCGTGACATCGGAGAAACCGCCCGCGAGGAACCCGTCGGTGGAGGTGATGTGCAGTTGACCATCGATGCCGATGTACAGGCGCGGTTGGAGGCAGTGCTGGACCCCGATATCGGATTGACCCGAGTGCAGGTCTGGCACCGCAACGCGGCGCTTCCAGACGAAACGGTGCTTCCCGCGAGCGTCGTGGTGCTGGACATCGCAACCGGCGAAATAATCGCCATGGCATCGAGTCCCTGGCAGTTGGGTGACATGACGGAAGGAGAGGTCCAGTCGCTTCAACCGTGGCTCATACGCCCAGCCCAGGTCACCGCGCCACCGGGTTCGATCATCAAGCCGAT
>JASMMN010000091.1 GCA_030748155.1 Phycisphaerales bacterium | reverse complement strand
GGCATCAGCGGACCGGACATGATGCAGGCCTTCCAGAAGCAGGCTGAGCGATTTGATACACATGTCCGTGGCGTGGATGTTGTGTCCTGCGACTTCTCGTCCCGACCGTTCGGGTTGACAACCAGTGAGGGTGATGTGGTACAGGCCGACTCGGTCATCATCGCGACCGGTGCCACGGCCAACTGGATCGGTCTTGAGAACGAACTTCGCCTCGCGACTTCGGGTGGGGGTGTCAGCGCGTGCGCCGTATGTGATGGAGCGTTGCCGATGTTCCGCGACAAACCGCTCGGCGTTGTTGGTGGCGGCGACAGTGCCATGGAAGAGGCCTCATATCTCGCCAAGTTTGCCTCCAAGGTCTACGTGATTCACCGCCGTGATGCGCTGCGGGCTTCGCAAGCCATGCAGGATCGGGTGCTTTCCAACGACAAGATCGAAATGGTCTGGAACAGCACCGTCGTCGATGTTCTCGGTGACAAGGCCATCGAGGCGGTTGAACTCGAGAACACGCAGACGGGAGAGCAATCCCGCCTTGACCTTACGGGTCTCTTCATCGCCATCGGGCATACCCCCGCGACACAGTTCCTCGATGGAAGCGGAATCACGCTTGACGATGCGGGATACGTTGTGCTGGAGGGAGCGAGTTGCCGCACCAATATCGGGGGTGTCTTCGCAGCGGGTGATGTGGCCGACGCGACCTATCGCCAAGCCGTCACAGCAGCCGGCATGGGCTGCCGCGCCGCGTTGGATGCGGAGCGATGGCTGTCCGAGCAGGAGTGAGTTTCAGGAATCCGGTGCAATCCGCGTCATGATGCGGGCACCGACGGCGTCGCCCCAGACATTGACGGTCGTGCGGCACATGTCGAGAATCCGATCAACGCCGAGGATGACGCCGATGGCGGCGATGGGAAGTTCCGCTGCACCGCCGAGGCTCGCGTTGACTGCAGCGATGACGATGACCATCGTCACCAGCCCTGCAGAGGGAATGCCCGCTGCGCCAACGGCTGCGAGCGTGGCCGTGATGACGACCAGCAGGACCTGTCCGAGGTCGAGGTCAATGCCGTACAGTTGAAAGAGGAACAACACCGCAACGGCCTCGTAGAGGGCGGTGCCATCCATGTTGATCGTCGAGCCGAGGGGTAGCACGAAATTGCTCGCCTGTTCGGAGCACTCGCCCTCATCGATGGCGGTTTCGATCGTTACCGGCAGTGTGGCACTGCTGGAGTCGGTGCCGAATGCGGTGAGCAACGCGGGTTTCATCTTCGCCATGAAGCGGTAGGGTTGTACCCGACCGAAGAGCCACAGGATCAACGGCAACACAAGCAGGCCATGGATGACCAGCCCAAGGAAGACCGTGGCCATGTATCCGCCGAGCGGTCCAGTCAGGTTGCCCAGTCCGATTCGTCCGACTGTCCAGGCAACCAGAAAGAAGACACCGATGGGCGTGAGCCAGATGACCCACTGCACCAAGATCATCAGGGCTTCGAATCCTGCATCAAAGAACTCACGGGCGACGCGGGTTCGCTCGCCTCCTGCGGCGAGCGCCAGTCCGAGACCGATGGCAAAGACGATGATTCCCAGTGGGCGTCCTGCACTCATTTCATGGACGATGTTCGAGGGAATGAGTTGATACAGGATGTTGGTCCAGGTGCCGCCCATGGTCTTGTCGTCGACTTTGGCTTGCAGATTCGTATCGGCTGAGAAGGCGGTTTCGCCGGTCGCCTGAACGGTCTGTTGCACATCGATTGGGAGATCCCCGGGGTTGATCATTTGAACAAGCGTCGCACCGATGGCGACCGCGATCAGCATCGTTGCGAAGTAGTACACCAACGTTGCGCCACCGAGCCGTCCGAGTTTGCCCGGGTCTCCGATGCGGGTGATGCCGGCGACCACGCTGAAGAGTACCAGTGGGATCACCAGCAACTTGAGCGGGCGTACAAGTACCAGATCGCCCACCACCTTGGTCCAGTGATCGCCACCGATCGCCTCGCCCTGCAACAGGAACTCGCCCACAATGGCGCCGAGGATCATGCCCGTCACGATGAAGATCGTCAGAAGGGTCGTTGGTTTCATGGTGAGAAGGCTACCAGTCCACTCCCGATGACGCGGCCGGACAGGAGGCGGTGCTGCTGATGGAGTTCGGAAGTAGAACCTATTCGGATTGCGCGAAGTCGGCGGTCTTCGGTGGCTTGTGGGCGTTCTCCAGGCACCATTTTGGCCCAGCCATCGTCCACTTTCCCACTCGCACCGCTTTGTGCTTGGTGAGTGGCTCCATGGCGTCGAACGGGATGCTCGCAGATGATGCCCCGAGCAGACGCCATGGCAGTATCGGTTCGATATGCAGATAGGTGTCGTCTGCGGCCGCGTTGATACTGAGGCCCATGTTGACAGAGCCGAAACTGAAGGACTGAAAACTCTTCGACTTGGCGTGCGCGGGTACTTCCTGTGGCGGATAGTCCATGAGCATGCGGTTCCAGAGCAGTTTGAAAGCGGCGCGGCAGATTGCTAGCAGGCCGAGAAGCGCGACGGTTGTGATGACTGGCCCTTGGACCGTCGGGGCATAAGAGCACACCAGCACGATGATGCCGACCAGAACGGCCTCGAAAAGCACCAGCCATCCAAGAAAGGCGAGGATGGATACCGGTTGTTTGCTCACGAGGCTGCCATGGCTTGGCGAGCGGCTTCGCCGAGCAACTCGCTCCGTGTCGGGTGGGCGGGAACCATGTCCGCAAGATCCTGGAGCGTCGTACCCATTTCCAAGGCGGTTGTGAAGCCGTCGGCCAGGTCGCAGGCACCCTCACCGGTGGCGCCAATGCCGGTCACGAGGCCGCTCCGGCGATCCCAGCAGATCATGGTCCGCCCCTCGGCGCGATCCATCACCGTGGCGAGTCCGCTGAACGTCCACGGAACGACCAGCGATTGAATGTGCTCGCCCTCCTGTGTGCCGGTCCAGCAGATCTCCGGGTCGGTGTAGGAGAGTTGGGCAACGGCGGCGGGATCCCACGCGGCATGGCCACCAGCAATCGTCTCGGCAGCGATGCGGCCGCGGTGCATGGCGGCACCGGCCCAGAGCGGCGGACCGATGCAGTCGCCGGCTGCCAAGATTCGAGACTCGCTCGTTTGCATGCGGTCATTTGCGACGATCCAGTGGTCGGTTGTTTCAACCGATGTGTTCTCTAGTCCGAGTTCTGTGATCGCGCCTGTGCGTGCGGCGGCGTCAACGATGATGTCGGTCTCAGGTGGAGCGGTGATGTCACCGGTTTCGATTTCGAATCGGGCTGCGTTGAGCAGTGGCTCGACCAACTCTCCGGGAACTCCCGGAAGCAGCCGATCGCCGCACAGCACCAGCGTCGTATCGGCACCGAGACCTGCGGCGATCGCGGCTGCTTCGGCGGCGATGGTCGAATTGCCGAGTACCGTGACTGTTCCACGGATGTCCTCCGGGCAACTTGCCAAGTGAGCGGCCGAAATGACACCAACTGCATTTCTCAAGGCGTGGTGAGGCCGCCGGATGCTGCCTGTGCAGATGACGGCCTGTTTGAAGCGAAGCCGCTGGATCGTCTCACCGGCCACTTGCACTTCACGACCATCGAGTAATCGAGCAGTGCCACGAATGATGGCGATGTTGTGCTCGCGAGCGGTCGATTCGAGTCCGCGGCCGAGTTTCTCTTGACACTTGAGGGTCCACGCGCGAAGCGACTCCGCGTCGGGCCCAGTACGATCGTGCGTCATGCCCCGTTCGGTCGCCGATGACCAGGTTGCCAGCGCGTGAAGCAAGGTCTTGGTGGGGATGCACCCTTCATGCAAGCACATGCCGCCGATCGTGGTGCGGGGATCGACAATGGTGACGCTGCGTCCACGTTCTGCAGCGGCAAAGGCGCAGGAGTATCCGGCGGGCCCTCCGCCGATGATCACCACATCCACGTCTACTGCAAACTCACCCACGACCATGAGGGGAGTGTAGCAATGGCCCATCGCAGCGCGACGGGCCATTGCGGGAGTTGCATGTCAAATCGGAGTCTCCTTGACTACCGACTCTGCGGTGGTGCGGAACTACTCCGTGTAGTTCGCCAGAGTTTCCTTGAGGTTGTTCTTCAGGCGATCATCCTCGGCGAGATCGACTGCCTTTCTTTGCAACTCGACCGCTTTGGCCTTGTTGCCTTGCTCCCAGTAGACGCGGGCGAGGGTGTCGACGATCGAGGCGTCCTCGTGCTTCGTGAGTTCGTCGGCGCGGGTGGCTGCCTTCAATGCGAAGGAGAGGTCTCGCTTGGTGACCTTCTGGTCATCGGCGACGGTCCACGCGAGCCTATTGAGCATCTGGGCGTTGTCC